>NZ_JBTEKS010000262.1:0-6136 GCF_054333355.1 Methylomagnum sp.
CGAGGGCGGGACGCGGGGTCGGCCTCTGGGGTGGCGGCGGCGGGGCGACCGATTGGGCCAGTTTCGCCAGCACCTCATCCCGTGGTCCGTACAGCGCCACTTGCCCCTCCGCCAGCATGAGGATGTTGTCCACCACGCCCAGCACGTTGTTGCGGTGGGTGATGACGATGACCGTCTTGCCCCGCCGCTTCAAATCGACCAGCGTGTTCAGCAGGGCCACATCCCCGGCGTTGTCCAGGTTGGAATTGGGTTCGTCCAGGATAACGATCTGCGGGTCGCCGTGCAGCGCCCGCGCCAGCCCCAGCCGTTGTTGCTGCCCGGCGGAGAGCATGGTTCCGGCCAGCCGGGTTTCGTAGCCTTCCGGCAGGCGCAACACCATCTCGTGGATGCCCGCCGCCTGCGCCGCCGCGACGACCTTGGCCGGGTCGATCTCGCCGAAGCGGGCGATGTTCTCGCTCACCGTGCCGTCCAGCAGTTCCACATCCTGCGGCAGATAGCCGATGTGCTTGCCCAATTGCTCCCGGTGCCATTGCTGGATTTCCGCGCCGTCCAGCCGGACGCTGCCCCGCGCCGGGCGGTGCAGCCCGAGCATGGCGCGGATCAGGGTGGATTTGCCCGCCGCGCTGGGTCCGACGACGGCGAGGAGCGTGCCCGGCTCGATGACGAGGTTGATGCCTTTAATCACCGCCTCCGCCGCGCCGGGCGGGATGACGACGAGTTGTTCCAGGCTGATCCGGCCTTGCGGGGCGGGCAGGGGCATGGGCGGTGCCTTGGCGGGGACCGCGTTCAGCACGGCGTTGAGGCGGCGGTAGGCTTCCCGCGCCTGCAAGAAGCCGCGCCAGGAGTTAATCATCAAGTCCAGCGGGGCCAGCGCCCGCCCGAGCAGGATGGAGCCGGCGATCATCAGCCCCGGCGAGATTTCTTTGTGGATGGCGAGGTACGCGCCCAGCCCCAGCACCAGCGATTGGATGGTGAGCCGGTAGGTCTTGGACAGCATATTGATAAGCCCGGCCTTGGCGCTGGCCCGGCCTTGCAAGGCCAGCACCCGCGCCTGCTTGTCCCGCCAACGGGCGCGGAGGTCGGCCTGCATCCCCATGGCTTCGATGGCTTCGGCGTTGCGGAGGTTGCGCTGGGTGAATTGGCTGGATTCGTTGGATTCGCGGTTGGCTTGTTCCAGGTCGGCCCGCGTGGCGATTTCGTTCCAGACCGCCAGCCCCGCCAACAACAAGGCCGAGACCACCGCCACGGCGCCGAACCACGGATGGAACAGGAACATCAGGGCGACATAGATCGGCATCCACGGCGCGTCGAAGAACGCGAACAGGCCGGGTCCGGTGAGGAATTGGCGCAGTTGCAGCAGGTCGCCCAAGGGCTGGGCGGAGGCGATCCGTCCGCCGCTGGCGAGGGTCTGGGCGAACACCGAGTCGAACACGCGCCCGCCGAGGAGTTGGTCCAGCCGGGTGCCGGTGGCGACCAGGATTTGCGAGCGCACCCATTCCAGCCCGCCCATGACGATGAACAGGAAGGCCGTGATGAGGGTGAGCATCAAGAGGGTCGATTCGCTGCTGCTGGACAGCACCTTGTCGTAGACGGCCAGCATGTAGAACGAGGGCACCAGCAACAGCAGGTTGATGAACAGGCTGAAGAATCCGGCGGAGAGGAAGGAGGCTTTGCAGGCTTGGAAGGCTAGTCCTAGGTCCGATTCGGCGAAGGGCGGGGTGTTTTTTTGGGGGGGAATCATGGAGTCGGGCGGGGGTGAACGGCTGTGTGATTAGGGTGTTAAGTTTAACTGATGTAAGGCGTCAGATTGATGTACTCGGTGGGAGCGGTTTTCAGCCGCGACCTTAGCACGGCCCGGCATTCAGCCATGTAGGTCGGGCATGTACCCATGCCCGACGCAAGTTTGCCGATACCGGAAATGTCGGGCATGGAATACATGCCCGACTTATGAACTACGAACTTAGGCAATAAAGCCGTAATCCGCCAGTGCGGTCTGGGCCGTGCCTTGCAGGGTGCCGAGCAGGGTCAGTTCCCCGGCGCTGACCAGGGCGTCGGCGCTCGCCGATTTGAACAGGAACAGGGCGCTGTCGGTGCCGTTGTCCACCGCGAACAGGCGGATATCGCTCGTCGCGTAGGTGGCGCGCGCCGAGCCGATGACGGCGGCGGCGGAGGTGGTGGTGATGGCCCCGGCGATGTTGGCGGTGTCGATAACCAGTTCGGCCAGGGGCGAGAAGCCACCCGGCGCGTTGATGGTGACGCCGCCGTCGATCAAGTGGTCCTTGTCGCCGATGCTTAGCCCGGCGAGGCTATCTCTGAACAGGATGTGGTCGGTGCCGGACAGGAAGTCCTTGATGAGGCCCGCGCCGCCCGTCGTGGTGCCGAACACGAAGCTGTCGGCCCCGGTGCCGCCGGTGAGGGTGTCGGCCCCCGCGCCGCCTTCGAGGATGTTGTCGGCGGTGTTGCCCGTAAGAACGTTGTTCAGCTCGTTGCCGGTGCCGTTGATGGCCGCGCCGCCGATCAGGGTGAGACTCTCCACGTTGACCGGCAGGGCGTAGGTAATGAAGCTATGCACGGTGTCGGCGCCCCCGTTCAGTCCCTCCGTCACCACATCCCCGGCGTCGTCCACCATGTAGTAGTCGTTGCCCGCGCCGCCCGTCAGGATGTCGGCACCCGCCCCGCCATTCAGGATGTTGGTCCCGGTGTTGCCGGTGAGCGTATCGTTGTGGTTGCTGCCGGTGAGGCTCTCGATGTTCAGCAGGGTGTCGCTGCCCGCCCCGCCCGTGGCCTGGGGACCGGCGATTGCGAGGCTGACGGTGACGGCAGCGCTGGCATAGCCAAAATAGGCGGTGTCGGCGCCCGCGCCGCCGTCCAGGACATTGTTGGCGGCGTTGCCCGCCAGGATGTTGTTGAGGGCGTTGCCGGTGCCATTGATGGCGGCGGCACCGGTCAGGGTCAGGTGTTCGACATTGTCCGGCAGGGTGTAGGCGATGGAGCTTTCCACCTTGTCAAAGCCTTCGTTGGCGTTCTCGATCACCACGTCCCCGGCGTCGTCCACGGCGATGATGTCGTTGCCGACTCCACCCTTGAGGGTGTCGGCCCCGGCGTTGCCAATCAGTAGGTCGTTGCCCGCGCCGCCGTCCAGCACATTGGCGCTGTGGTTGCCGTAAATTTGGTTGTCCAGGCCGTTGCCGGTGCCGTCGATCACCGCCAAGCCTATCAGCGACAAGCGCTCGACATTCGCGCTCAGGGCATGGGTAATGATGCTTTGCACGGTGTCGGCGCCCTCGCCAGTGCTCTCGATGATGACATCGCCAGCGTCGTATACCACGTAGGTGTCGTCGCCCAATCCGCCCGCCATGCTGTCGTTGCCCCAGTTCCCGTTCAGGGTGTTGGCGGCGGCGTTGCCGGTCAGGACGTTGTTGAGGGCGTTGCCGGTGCCATTGATGGCCGCTGCGCCGGTCAGGGTCAGGTTTTCGACATTGGCCCCCAGGATGTAAGCGATGGCACTTCGCACGGTGTCGGTGCCTTCGTTGGCGTTTTCCGTCACCGTGTCCCCGGCGTTGTCCACCACATAGGTGTCGCCGCCTTTGCCGCCTTTGAGGGTGTCGGTTCCCGTGCCGCCGTCCAGGCTGTCGTCGCCATCACCGCCCGTCAGCGTGTCATTGCCCGCCAGTCCCATGATACGGTCCAGCGTGTTGGTGCCTGTGAGTGAGTCGTTGGCCTCTGTGCCTGCAATGTCGAAGCCGCGTGCCAGCAATTCCGCCAGCGTGAGCTGGGTGCCGTCGGCGAAGCCAAACAGACCGACGCTGGAGCTGTTGAAGGCGTCGTTGGAATTGAAGCCCTCGATGTGTAGCTCGTCGCCATCGCCGAGGTCGAGCGCCAGCGAGCCCAGCCGCAAGGTGATGTCGTTGGGGCTAGTGCCCGGGCCGAAGATCACCTTGGTGTCCTGGTCGGGGTCGATCACGGTGTCGTGGCCGTCGCCTTTGTTGTAGTAAATGACATCTTTGCCGGTGCCGCCGTAGATCGTGTCAACCCCGGTGCCGCCGGTCAGGGTGTCGTCCCCGCCGCCGCCGAACAGGCGGTCGTTCCCCGCCCCGCCCCGCACGATGTCATTGCCTTGGTCGGCCGCGGCCATCAGGCCGTCCTTGTCGTCGCCGTAGAGGAGGTCGTCGCCGTCGCCGCCCTCCAGGGTGTCGTCGCCGGTTTGCCCGGCCATGAAGTCGTTGCCGAGGCCACCCTCCAGGATGTCGCCGCCGCCGTTCGGCGCCAGCCGCTGTTCGTTCACAAAAGCGGCCGGCGTCGTCAGCGTATAGTCGTCCGCCGCGATGCTCCACACCCAACTGAATGCCTTGTTGGACGCCACCATCACGGGATAGAGGCTGTAGCTGTCGGTAGGAACCTTTTTCAGGCTGGCCGTGGCCGCGTCCCAGCGGAAGGATTGGGTGTTGGAGTCTCCGTAGGGCTGGGACGCCGCTTTCGAGAACGGCGCGTAATCGGCGTCCCCCAGCAGCAGGTCGTCGCCGCCGCCGCCCCGGAGCAGGTCTTCCCCGGCCCCGCCGAACGCGACATCGCTGTCGCGGCTGCCGTAAAGGGAATCGTTGCCCTTTTCCCCGCTGAGCCAGTCGCCCCGTTGGCCGCTGTTGGCCCCGGCGGCTAGCCAAGCGTTGTCGTCGGCGTCGCCCCACAATTGGTCGCTGCCGTAGCCGCCCAGCAGTACGTCGGACTGGGGTCCGCCGTAGGCTAGGTCGTTGTCGGAGATGGCGGGGTTGCCGCCGTTGGTGCCGGTGCGGAGGTAGTCCTGGCTGTCGTTGCCCTGGACCTTGTCGTCCCCGCCATAGGCGTTGCTGACCAGGTTGCTTAGGCCGCCGCCGGTGGCGATGACATCGTTGTAAATGCTGCCATAGAAGGAATCGCTCTGGGTGCCCCCGTCGAGCTGCAAGCCCTGGGGGTGGGTGGCGGCGGAACCGTCCATGTTCAGGTAGGCGATGCTGCTGGGAAGGCTCAGCGTCACCCGGTTTACGGGGGCCACTACGTCGTTCTTGGTCAGGCCGAAGTCGCCCGCCTGCCAGCCGTCGAGGTCGGCCACGGCTTTGTATTCGCCGGTGCTGAGTTTCGCCGAGATGCGCCACGTCCCGTTCAGCAGGGGCCGCAGTTCGTAGTTATTGTCCGCGCTGTAGTAAATCTGTCCGTTGTCGACGGCGGGTTTGAATTCGCCGGAGACAGTCGCGCCGTCGATTTGGAGTTGGTTGGTGCCGCTGTGGTCGATGATCGTGTCCACGCCGCCGGTGGTTTGGAGGAGATAGGTGTCGCTGCCGGAACCACCCTGAAACTCATCCGCGTATTCGCCACCGTTTAGTGTGTCGTCGCCCGCACCACCGACCATCAGATATCCATGGTAAGGCATGTGCAAACTCAGCTCAGCATCGGAGGGATCAAGACCGTCGTTGTCAGGTGTGCCGTAGATGACCTTTAGATTGCCCCGCTCGTAGGAAAGAAAGGTATCCGAAAAAATCTTTTGGAAGTATGACTGCGCGTCAGGAAGTAAGAGACTAGCTATACCTGCGGCATCCTTTATAGAACGAGTTAGGCTGCCGACGACACTTACCTCATCCTCTCGCCCCTGATCAGATGCGAAACTGACTTGATCATATATGCTATAGGTTCTTCCAGGTCCAGTGAAAGAAATTTTCACCTCCTTGCCGTCCTGGATCGCTGGACCTCTTGCTAGATTGTAGGGATCCAGAGTCGGCTCTAATAAGTACGTGTTAATTGCTTCAGATATACGATTGCTAGCGTCATAATCAAAACCATCGGCATCGGCATAAATAGACATACCTTTAATTGCTTTAAAACCATCGCGAATTTCAAAAGTTGCATTTGATAAGTCAAGCGTAAAGTTACAGCCACCAAAAATATAGGAACGTTCTGCATGGTCGGCGCTACCAATACCAGTGCCGTACTGAGAAATTGTAAGATGCTCATCAGCCGGAGTTATATTTAGGACTTACGCAAAATATATTGGCATGGGTATATTAAATATCCTCATTAGCGGAGTATAATTGCCACCCATGAAGACAAGCAAATACTCTGACATAAAGCCCACCAGTAAAGATTATTGTGAATTCATTATAGCGAC
>NZ_JBTEKS010000263.1:0-6058 GCF_054333355.1 Methylomagnum sp.
CGCGTCAACCGTGGGCTAAAGCCCACTCCCACGTAAAAATAGCCGGTAAGCCGCCCGCCGGTTCCGCATTATAATGTCGCCCCATTCCCCCCAAGCTTGCCGCCATGACTCCGCCCGAGACCGCCCCGGCTTTCGACATCCCCGCCTTCCTGGAAACGCTGACCCAGCGTCCGGGCGTGTACCGGATGCTCGACGAAAAAGCCGAGGTGATCTACGTCGGCAAGGCCAAGAATCTCAAGAAGCGGGTGTCCAGCTATTTCTCCAACAAGGACGCCCCGCCCAAGCAGCAGGCCATGGTGGCCCGGATTCGGTCCATCGACGTCACCGTGACCCACACCGAGGGCGAGGCGCTACTGCTGGAAAGCCAGCTCATCAAGCGCTACAAGCCGCGCTACAACATCAACCTGCGGGACGACAAAAGCTATCCGTCCATCTACGTCTCCACCCACCAGAAATTCCCCCGGGTGACGTTTCATCGGGGCGCCAAGGGCAAACAGGGCCGCTATTTCGGCCCGTACCCCAACGCGAGCGCGGTGCGGGAAAGCCTCAAGCTGCTCCAGAAAATCTTCCCGGTGCGGCAATGCCGGGATTCCTTCTTCGAGAACCGCTCCCGGCCCTGCCTGCAATATCAGATCGAGCGCTGCACCGGCCCGTGCGTCGGGCTGATCGAGGAAGCAGGCTACGCGGAGGACGTGCGGGACACGATCATGTTCTTGGAAGGCGATGGCCGGCGGCTGATCGAGGAATTGGCCTCGCGCATGGAGAGGGCGGCGGGCGAATTGAATTTCGAGAAAGCCGCCCGCTACCGCGACCAAATCGCAACCCTCCGCACCGTGCTGGAAAAGCAGGCGGTTCACGGCGAACACGGCGACGTGGACCTCATCGCCTGCGCCATGGAAGGCAGCGCCGCCTGCGTGCAGATGACCTTCATCCGGGGCGGGCAGCAGATCGGCGACCAGACCTTCTTCCCGGCCATGACCGAGGCACACGAGCCGGGCAAGATTCTGGAAGCCTTCGTCGGCCAGTATTACCTCGGCAAGCAAATCCCCAAGGAGGTGCTGGTCAGCCACGAACTCGACGACACCGCCGTGATGGAAGAAATGCTGTCCGCCCAGGCGGGCCACGCGGTGCGGGTGACATCCAAGGTGCGGGGCGAACGGGCCAAGCGGCTGGCACTGGCCGTCACCAACGCCGAGACCGCCCTGGCCGCGAAGCTCGCCAACCGGCGGGATTTGTATGGCCGCTTCGTGGAATTGGGACAGGTCTTGAATCTGCCCGAGCCACCCAAGCGCCTGGAATGCTTTGATATAAGCCATACTCAGGGCGACCAGACGGTGGCATCCTGCGTGGTCTTCGACCGGCAGGGTCCGGCCAAGTCGGCCTACCGCCGCTTCAACATCACCGGGATACAGGCGGGCGACGATTATGCCGCGCTGGCCCAGGCCGTGACGCGGCGTTATAAGCGCATCGGCGGCGGCGAGGTGGAAGCGCCGGATGTCCTGTTCATCGACGGCGGCAAGGGCCAAGTGGCATCGGTGCGGGAGGTGCTGACCGCGTTGGGCATGGCGCATATCCGCACCATCGGCGTCGCCAAGGGGCCGGATCGGAAGCCGGGCATGGAGGTGCTGATTCCGGCGGACACCTACCAGCCGATGATGCTGCCGCCCCACTCCCCTGCCCTGCTGCTCATCCAGCAAATCCGCGACGAGGCCCACCGCTTCGCCATCACCGGCCATCGGCAGCGACGGGCCAAGGCGAAGCGGCAATCGGCGCTGGAGGACATCGCCGGGTTGGGTCCGAAGCGCCGCCAGCAGTTGTTGCGGCAGTTCGGGGGCTTAAGGGAAATCAGCCGGGCGGGGGTCGATGCGTTAAGCCGCATCGAAGGCATCAGCCATCAATTGGCGCAGCGCATTTACGATAATTTCCACGAGAACGAATCCTAAACCGGGCGCGCCCGCGTTCGGTCCATCCACAGAACGGGACACCTAAAAATTATGGAGTTGAATCTCCCCACCTATCTCACCCTGCTGCGGATCATGCTGATTCCGGTGCTTGTGGCGCTGTTCTATCTGCCCTGGCCCAACGCGCACGTCGCCTGCGCCGTCGTGTTCATGATCGCTGGCATCACCGACTGGCTGGATGGCTATCTGGCCCGCCGGATGGGCCTGACCACCCGCTTCGGCGCCTTCCTCGACCCGGTGGCCGACAAGCTGATGGTTGCGGTGACGCTGGTGCTGATCGTGCAGGCCGACCCCAGCCCGGTGGTGGCCATCTCGGCGGCGGTGATCGTGGGCCGGGAAATCACCATCGCCTCGCTGCGGGAGTGGATGGCGGAAATCGGCGAGCGCAAGAAGGTGGCGGTGTCCAACCTGGGCAAGTGGAAGACCACGGCGCAGATGGTTTCCATTACGTTGTTGCTGTTCGGCATGGATGTTTGGAAGGAACCCTTGAAGAATTTCGGGCAGATTCTTCTGCTGATTTCGGCGGTGCTGACCCTGTGGTCGATGGTGGTTTACCTGAAAGCCGCCCTGCCCTCCTTCTCCGAAGATTCGAAAATGTTGACACGCGAGGCCGATATCTCTACAATGCCAACTATCGACAGCACGCGGGAATAGCTCAGTTGGTAGAGCACAACCTTGCCAAGGTTGGGGTCGCGAGTTCGAGTCTCGTTTCCCGCTCCAAGTTCTAATAAAAAGCCGCTTCCGCAAGCGGCTTTTTAGTTTGGCCTCTCAAGGCTGAGTGGCAGAATGGTCATGCAGCGGCCTGCAAAGCCGTGTACGCCGGTTCGATTCCGACCTCAGCCTCCATTAGATAGTCCGACGGTATCCGCTACCGTCCGTAAGCCCGCGAAAATGCGGGCTTTTTTGTTTGTACTCCGTCCACAGAAGTCCGAAGAAATGCCCCTACATCCGAGCCAATCAGGGGGCATATCTGGGGGCACGGGGCACACGCCCCCGAGTCGATGCCTCCAAGGCTGCAAATCCCCTGGATGGAGTGCCCCCTATGCCATTAACCGATCCCGCTTGCCGTAACGCCAAGCCCAAGGACAAGTCTTACCGGCTGGCCGATGAAAAAGGGCTTTACCTGGAAGTCATGCCGAACGGCTCCAAATATTTCCGCTTGAAGTACCGCTTTGATGGCAAGGAAAAGCGACTGGCCTTTGGGGTGTACCCCGAAGTCACCTTGAAGGAAGCCCGCCCGAAGCGCGACAAAGCCCGCGCCCTTCTATCCCAAGGCGTTGACCCCAGCGCACAGCGAAAAGCCACCAAGCACGCCCAAGCCGAGAGCTTTGAGTCCATCACCCGCGAATGGCTAACCAAGTTCGGGCCATCCTGGACCGCCGAACATGCCGAGCGCATAACCCGGCGTTTCGAGAGGAATGTATTTCCCTGGATCGGTGCCCGGCCTATCCGCCAAGTGACCGCCCCCGAACTGTTGGCCGTGCTGCGGCGGATCGAGGAACGCGGGGCGCTGGATACCGCCCACCGAGCGCACCAGAACTGCGGGCAAGTGTTCCGCTATGCGGTGGCAACGGGGCGGGCTGAACGCGACCCGTCCGGCGATCTGCGCGGCGCACTGCCCCCCGTCAACGATAAGCACCACGCCAGCATTACCGACCCCAAAGCCATTGGGGCGTTACTTCGGGCCAACGCCCTTGCCGTAGGGGGGGGTCGTGGAACTCGTAGCCGTTTTCCAGCCAGACGTTATCCAGGCCGCATTCTTGATAGTGGTAGTGGTTCATAGCTTGTTCTCCACCTCGATGATGATGGCGGTCCAGCCGCCCACTGCTTCACCGGCCCGAAACGGTCATTCCCCGACCAGCGCCGCCAGCCTTTCCACCAGTCTGGGGTTGTAGCGGATTCCTTGAGCTTGCATGTCTGCGACGGGTTTGCGGAAGGATGGAATCAATCCTTGTTGCTTGGCTTTCAGTAGCACGCCCAAGGTTCCGGTGATTTTCAGCCCGAGATACTCGGCGACATTCCTGCCGATCTTTTCGTCGATCAACACCCAGTCGGCGTTGAATTTCCGCGCCATGTCGAGGGTGTGCTTTTCGCCCTTATCCAGTTCCAGCAAGACGGTCGAGTGCAGCGGCGGCGTGGATTGAACGGCTTCAACCCACGGCAACCGGGTGAGGTCGGGCACTTGGATGGGACCGCCCGCCCTGCACTCGTCGATGACTTCGCCGACCACATGAATGCGCTGGAACAGTTGCGGCAGCAGGTCGAGCCGACCGACGGCGCTTAGGGCGATGATGGGGGTGGTGTTGGAGAAAACGATCACAGCAGGGCGGTTTCGCGGGCGAAGTCGTCGGCGGAGTCATCCAACAGGCAGGCTCCGGCGTCGAAGGCGGTGCGTAGGAATTTCACCCGGCCCATGCCCAGCCACGCGGCGGCGGTGCCGGAAGAGAGTTTGCCTTCCTTGAACAGGCTGATGGCGGCTTGGCGCTTGAGGTAGTCGGCGAAGCCTTCGGCGTTGAGGTGTAGGCCGATCAGCAGTTCCGGGGGGCAGTCGATTTCTAGGGTGGTTTTCATGGGGTGGCTTGCGTTGGATGGATGGCGCTTTATACCAAGTTGTGGGGTGTACTGGGAAAGGTTGCCGTCCAACCTGCCTGATTGTTTACACCTTGTCTCGCTTTGCGTAACGTAACGGCGGTATAAATCTCCGTGACAGCCGAGGTGTCCTCGTGAGCCTTTCCCCGTCTCCTTTCGTTCCCGGCCACCCTTTGCGGGCGGATCAGCCGATCTTTGGCCGGGATGACGCCTTTTCCTTCGTGCATGGTCAGGTGGCCCGGTTCGGTTCCGTGAATCTGGTGGGCGAGCGGCGCATGGGAAAGACTTCATTGCTGCATCATTTGCTGGGCAATCCGCAGCACCGCCCGCCGCCGGGGACGCCGCCGCTGGTGTTGGTGGCGGTGGATTTGCAGGGCCACATCACCGATGCCGCTGGGTTTTATGGCGCGGCGTTGCGGGGAATTTTGCGTGAACTGCCCGCTGATCCGCGTTTCGCCGATGTGCCCGCCCGGCTGGCGGGGTTGGAGGCGGACGCCCATTGCGATTTTGCGGAGTTCGAGCGCTGGTTGCGGCGGTTGAAGGATGCGGGGCTGGTGCGTCCGGTGGTGTTGGTGGATGAGTTCGAGCGGTTGCTGGAACCGCAGTATCGGGCGGGGTTTCCGATTCCAGGGTTTTTCGAGGGGCTACGGTCGCTGCTGACGGCGGATGTGTTGGCCTTGGTGGTGGCGTCGCGGTTGCCGCTGGCGGAGCATTTCGAGCGCCATCCCGAGGCGATGACTTCGACCTTTCCCAGTTATTTGCCGCCGTTCATGTTGCGGGAGTTGGATGATGCCGCTGCCGAGCGGTTGTTGATGCAGGGCATGGTGTTTGATTTGGGTTTGACGGAAATCCAGCAGGCGCGGCGCTGGGCGGGTGGGCATCCATGCCGGTTGCAGTGTGCGGGGGAGGCGTGGGTAGAGGCGAAACGGGGAAGCAAGGATTCGGCTTGGGCGAAGGCACGGTTTGAGGAGTTGGCGATGGTTTGCAGGGCGCGGCCGTCGCGGGTTCCGGCGCGGGTGGCTTTGCGGCGGTTGGGGCGTGGATTGGTGCGCTTGCCGGTGTGGTTGTGTGTGGACCTGCCGTTGCGGATTGGCGGGGCGATTCAGAAGCTTGGCGAGAAGATGGATCAGGTTTCGGCCTGGCTAATGGGCTTCGGGGCGGTTGTCGTGACTATTGGGGTCATCGGTCATTGGTTAGAGATTCCGTGGGTGCTGGCGGTCTTGGAAAAGCTGAAAGGGTTGTTTTCATGAGTGGCACGCCAATTCCGCTCGTTCCCACGCCGGAGCTTGGGAACGATCAAAAACGAGCAAAACAATATTACGGGGGGTAAATATGGGTTTTCTACGCTTAGTGCTGGGTGGGTTGTGGCTACCGTTTAAGCTGTATTTCCAGCCGTATAAGTTTCAGCGAGAAATTGCCGATTTGGCGCCGGACTTACCCGAGGATTACAGCCTATGGCAGGCGCGCCGGCATTTCCGTAATCCCGAATTTCGCTGGGCCATGTTCCG
>NZ_JBTEKS010000264.1:0-6029 GCF_054333355.1 Methylomagnum sp.
ACGCACGGTGATGGTGCCCGTCCGCCAAAGCTCCGGGGCTAGGCCCGGCCCTTCGGTCAATGTCGCGACCAATGCCCCGTTGGCGTCAGGCAAGGTCAAAGGCTCGCTGCCCGCCCACGGAATCTCCGCGTTCGGATTGAACGGAGCGGCGGGCGGCAACAGGTACAGTTCGTTCCGGTAGCGGCGGATTTCCCCCTCCGGCCAGCGAATGACCGGATTGCGATCCGGGGCGGCGGTCAGCGCTTCGTTCAATACTCGGTCCAGCACCTTGGCCGATGGCATCCGGTGGCCCCGGGCGCGTAGCCATTCGCGCAGCACCAAGCGCCGGTCGGCGTCCGAGCAATTCAGCAAGTGGTCGATGAGCAACGTGCCCCGCTCGGGGTTCCCGGCGGTCTTGAAGAGGTCGCGGGCCAGCGCGGTGAGGGTCGCGTGGGCCTCGGCGCAGTGCCCGGCGCTGCGGCTCAGGGTTTCGGCGGCGGCGGGCCAACGCTCGGTCAGCAGCGGCATGATCCGGTGGCGGATGAAGTTGCGGTCGTAGCCCACGTCTTGGTTGCTGGGGTCTTCAGCCCAGTCCAGCCGGTGGAATTCGGCGTACTCGCGCAGTTCGCGGCGGGAGAAGCCCAGTAAGGGGCGCAGCAAAAGCCCGGCTCGAACTCGGCCCGTTCCGGCATGGCGGCTAATCCGGCCAATCCCGCGCCGCGCAGCAGTTGCAGCAGCAGCGTCTCGGCCTGATCGTCGCGGTGTTGGGCGGTGAGCAGCGTGTCGCCGGGCCGCATGATGGAACGGAGCGCCTGATAGCGGGCGGCGCGGGCGGCTTCCTCGGGGCTTTGGCCGGGCTGGGGGCGGGCATCGACCCGCAGCAGCCGGAAAGGAATGTTCTCGGCCTCGCAGACGGCGCGGCATTGCTCGGCCCATCCGTCGGCGGCGGCTTGCAGGCCGTGGTGGACGTGGACGGCGGCGAAATTGTCCGGTCCCGGTGTTGTTGGTCGGGCTTTAGCCCGATCTATCCAGTCATGCGATGGGGTCGGGCTGAAGCCCGACCTACAGTCGTTCCCACGCAGTTCGGCGCAAAGCCGCAGCAGAACCCGCGAATCAAGTCCGCCGCTGTAGGCAATCCAGTAAACCGGGGAGGGAGGATGGCGGGCCAGGATGCGGGCCAAGGCCGCGCCGGATAGGCTGGGGCGGACGGACGCCGCCCCGGAGGCGTCAGGCATTCGCTTCGTCGAACGTCCCGTAGCTCATCAAGCGCTGGTAGCGTTGCTCCAGCAGAGCGTCGAGGGGTTCGCGGCGGACGTCTTCCAGATGTCGCTTGAGGGCCGCCTTGAGATTGTCGGCGGTTTGCTGGCGGTCGCGATGGGCACCGCCCAGGGGTTCCGGCACGATCTCGTCGATCAGCTTCAATTCCTGCAAGCGGGACGAGGTGACGCCCATGGCCTCGGCGGCGAGTTCGGCTTTCTCGGCGCTTTTCCACAGGATCGAGGCGCAGCCTTCCGGCGAAATGACCGAGTAGGTGCTGTATTGCAGCATCAGCAAGCGGTCGCCAACACCAATCGCGAGCGCCCCGCCCGAGCCGCCTTCGCCGATGACGGTGCAGAGGATGGGCGTCCGCAGCGCGGCCATTTCGAACAGGTTGCGGGCGATGGCCTCGCTTTGGCCGCGTTCCTCCGCGCCGATGCCGGGATAGGCACCGGGCGTGTCGATGAAGCACAGGATGGGCAGGCCGAAGCGCTCGGCCAGCTTCATCAGCCGTAGCGCCTTGCGGTAGCCTTCCGGGCGGGGCATCCCGAAGTTGCGGTGGATTTTTTCCTTGGTGTCGCGGCCCTTTTGATGGCCGATGACCATCACCGGGATGCCGTCCAGCTTGGTGAGTCCGCCCACGATGGCCGGGTCGTCGGCGAAGCCCCGGTCGCCGTGCAGTTCGTGGAAATCCTCGAAAATCAGTTCGAGGTAGTCCAGGGTGTAAAGCCGCTGGGGATGGCGGGACATCTGGGAAATCTGCCAAGCGCTCAGATTCGAGAACACCGACTCGGTAAGCTTGCGGCTCTTCTCTTCGAGGCGGGCGATTTCCTCGCTGATATTGATTTCGTTATCGAAACCGACCCGTCGCAGTTCTTCGATCTTGGCCCGAAGCTCGGCGATGGGTTGTTCGAAATCCAGGAAATTGAGGTCCATGTTGTCGTTATCTCGGGGCGGGCGAAAGGTCGCTATTTTAACACTTCGGCGAAGAAAGCCGTCAGGCATTGCCAGGAGCGCTGGTCAGCGGCCTCGTCGTAGACCGTGCCGAAAGCGCGGTCATTGGCCTTGGGGTTGGTGAAGGCGTGGAGGGCGTTGCCGTAAACATGGGCTTGCCAGTCGGCCCCGGCGGCAGTCAGTTCGTGGCCCAGCTCGATCATTTGCGTCGGCGTCGCCATGGGGTCTTCGAAGCCATGCAGCACCAGCACCCTGGCCTTGATCTTGCGGCCCTCGGTGTTGCCCGGCGGGATGAACAGGCCATGCAGGCTCGCCACGCCCCGGATATCGGCCCCGGCCCGCGCCAAGTCCAGCACGCACAGCCCACCAAAACAAAAGCCCATGGCGGCGATGCGGTGGGCGTCCACTTCCGGCTGCAAGCGCAGGGTGTCCAGGGCGCACATGATGCGGCTTTGTAGGAGGCTGCGGTCGGCCATAAAGGGCCGCATGAGGGCGGCGTTCTCCTCGACCGATTGGCCGATGACGCCCTTGCCATACATGTCCAGCGCGAAGGCGGCGTAGCCCAGTTCGGCGAGCTTCTGGGCCTTGTCGCAGACGAACTCGTCGCGGCCCATCCAGGCATGGGCAATCAGCACGGCGGGCATGGGCTTCGGGCGGCGGGCGTCGTAGGCGAAGAAGCCTTCTAAGTCAGTGCCAGCCTGTGAGTAATCGACGGTGCGGGTGCGAATAGTCATGGGTGTGTCCTCCCCTTGGCGTTGAAATTCCGGGGGAATTTACCGCAATTTTCGCCATTCCGCCCCATTTGCAATAAAAGGTTCGTAGTCCCGGCTTCAGCCGGTCCAGCGCCGACCGAAGCCGGGACTACGAGCCATAAATTTCGGCTTTGGGTTCCCGGAAATCGCTTAAGACTCCGCACAAATGGATGCGGTTTAGCAAAAAATAACTTACCGGAATTTGTAGGTCGGACTTCAGTCCGACTTGTCGGGCCAAAGCCCGACCTACAGCGCTATCGAATCATCGAATGATGGCAGTGGCCCTATGAACCGGGCCGATAGCCATCCGTCAGCGTCCGCAGAAAAGCCACCAAATCGTCCACCTCTTGCTCGTTCAATCCCAGCGCCCCCAACTCGCTGCGGTTCATGTTCTCCCGCACTTCCGGCGCGGGCCAGCAGCCCAGCCGCAACGCCTCGGCTTCGGGCGTCAGGGGGTCGGGGCAGGCGGGCTTGACATCGCGGGTGTTGTAGAAATCCACAATACCTCGCAGGGTCTTGAAATAGCCGTTGTGGGTGTAAGGGCCGGTGACGGCGATATTGCGCAAGGTCGAGACCTTGAATTTGCCGTTCTCGGCGGTTGACTTAACGATGGCTCCCAACCCTTTATCGACGAACTTGTCGCCCTGTGGATTCAGCCCGGAGGGCAGGGCGTAAAACGGATTGTCCGGGTTCTTCGGCACCCCCAGATTGTCGTAGGTGAAATCGGTGAGCAGTGGCGGCGTGCCGTTTTCGGCGGGGCGGCTAGGGTGACAAGCGGCGCAGTTGCCCTTGTCTTCCGCTTCAAACAGCTTCCAGCCCCGCAGCTCTTGCCGAGTCAAGCGGGCTTTGCCCGCCAGAAAGTAATCATATTTGGACGTGAACCGGGCGAACACCGGCGTGCGCTCAAACGCGGCGATGGCGTCGGCGATGCGGTTATACGCCTTGTCCACATTATCGAATGCGGCTGGCCCGTAAACCTGTTGGAACAGCGGCGCGTAATCGGCTTGGCGAACCTTCTCGACAACAGTGGCCTCATCGGGATTGGCCATTTCCAGCGGATTCAAGAACGGCCCCTTAGCCTGTGCTTGCAGCGTCGCGGCCCGGCCATCCAGGAATTGCCCACCCACGTACAAGCCCTCGGCTTTATCGAAATGGAACTTCGGGCTGAACGCGGCATACATCGCGATGGGGGTGTTGCGCGAGCCTTGCAATTCGGGCAGTGCGCCCGTGGAGGTCGGCACGTCCTTGTCCGGGTCGGTGAACAGCTTGCCGGGATCGTGGCAGGTGGCGCAGGACTGACCGGGCGGCGTGGAGAGGTTGGTGTCGAAGAACAGCTTCTGGCCCAACCGCGCTTTGCGACCGAGTTTGTCGCCGCCCGGTAGAACCGGGATGTCCGCCACCACGACGGACTGCGCCGCCACCAACACGAGCATGAGGGTGCCGCGTCGCTTCATTGAGGAGGCTCCTTGGGTTGTTTCATTTATGGAGGGCCATCCCTGAACGCCTGTATTGGATTCTGGATTACCTAGTCCGAATTTCCCTTCGATTCTAGCGCAACTACTGTTTACTGAGAACCATTTTCATTTGCGAACGAGATGCATATAATCGAGGTGACTTCATCCATAAAATTTGGAAACACCCGATGAAAAAAATCAGCGTCTTATCTGTTTGCATCGCGGCGGCCTTAGCGCTACCGGAGGCCCAAGCGGCCAAGCCCATGCCCGCCGACATGCAGGAAATGTGGAAAATCATTCAGCAGCAGCAAAAGGAAATCGAGGCGCTGAAAGCCAAGGCGGGGGAAAACGAAGTTCTTAAGAAAGAAGTGAATCAACTCAAGGCCCAGCAAGACACCGCGCCGACGGCGTCGGATGCCGGGGCGCCCGCCAGCGCCAAGGGCCGCAAGTCCGAGGCCGAGCGCAAGACCGAGGTGCTGGCGACGGAAGTGGAGAAGCTGAAAACCAAGCTGTTCATCCCGGACAAGAAGGAATACAAAAGCCAATACGGCTTGGGTCCGGCGGCGTCCGAGGTCTACCGGGTCAATCGTGGTCTGTCCATCGGGGGCTATGGCGAGTGGTTCTACACCAATTACACCGGCGACAAGGGCAGCAAGAAGGACACTTTCGACGCCACCCGCGCCGTGCTGTACGTGGGCTACAAGTTCAACGACTGGATCATCCTCAATAACGAGATCGAGTTCGAGCACGGCACCACCGGCGAGGGCGCCGAGGAGAAGGGCGAGGTCTCGGTGGAGTTCTCGCAACTCGACTTCCTGCTGCACCCGGCGGCCAACATCCGCGCCGGTTTGATGCTGGTGCCGATGGGCTTCATCAACGAAATCCACGAGCCGACCACCTACCACGGCAACCGCCGCCCCGACGTGGAACGCTACATCATCCCGTCCACCTGGCGCGAAATGGGCGCGGGCCTGTTCGGTGAAATCCTGCCCGGCCTGCAATATCGGATGTATGCGATGAACGGCCTGAACGCCAAGAACTTCGAGAGCATTGGCATCCGCGAAGGTCGCCAAAGCGGCAGCGAGGGGCTGGCCGACAACTTCGCCTTCACGGGCCGGGTGGATTACGCGCCGCCGTTCGCCACGGGCTTGCTGGTGGGGGCTTCGGCCTATGTCGGCGACTCTGGGCAGGATCAGCTTTATTTAGGCCGGAAGGTCAACGCCTTCACCCAGCTTTACGAAGGCCATATTCAGTGGCAATACAGAGGGCTGGAATTCCGCGCCCTGGGGGCTTACGGTCACATCGGCGACGCGGCGGCGCTCAGCGCGGCCAAGGGCGAGACCATCGGCAGCGAGAACTACGGCTGGTACACCGAAGCGGCCTACGACATCATGCCGCTGCTGTGGAGGGACGGGACGCAATATCTGGCACCCTTCGTCCGCTACGAGCAGTACGACACGCTGGCCGGGGTGCCGACCGGCTTCACCAAGGATGGCTCCTTCAACCGCTGGATTTATCAGGCTGGTCTGACCTACAAGCCGATCCCGAATATCTCCATCAAGGCGGATTACCGCAACATCCACTCGTCCGCCGGACAGATGCCGGATGAGTTGAATTTGGGTGTGGGTTTCAT
>NZ_JBTEKS010000265.1:0-6025 GCF_054333355.1 Methylomagnum sp.
TCCGCCTGCACGGGAACCTGCCCTTCGCCGAGGCGGGCCCGTTCGTCCTGGTGGACGACGACGGCGAGCGGCGGGTGTCCGAGCGGGCCGTCACCGTGGACGGGCGGCCTTATCGGCGGGTCCGCGGCGAACTCAAAACCCCCACCCGCGACGGCGACGATTGCCTCGACCTGCTCTCGGACCTGCCGCCCGGGATACCCGCCACCACCCTCGCCGCGTTATACCGTCGGCGCTGGACGCTCGAAACCGCCTTCCAGCACGTCGAGAAGCATTTCAATTCCGAACTGGAAACCCTGGCCTACCCCAGGGCCGCCCTCTTCGGATTCGCCCTGGCGCTGGCCGCTTATAATGTATTGTCGGTCCTCATGGCCAGCCTCGACTGCGCCCACGGGAAACCCGTGTCGGAGGATGTGTCGGGGTATTACATCGCCCACGAGATCGCCGCCACCTTCCTCGCCCTGGCCCACCTGGGCGAGGGAATGGACTGGGGCTTCATCGCCGCCGCCTCCCCGCCCGAGTTCGCCGCCTGGCTGCGCGGAACCGCCCGGCACGTCCGGCTGCCAACCCTGAAGAAGCATCCCCGCGGCCCGAAGAAACCCAGGCAGAAAGCGCCCTACGACCCGAAGCAGCCCCATCCCATGTCTCGACGGATCAATTGCTTAGGTCACTTTGAAAGGGCTGGTTATTGAGGCTTATCCGGTCGCCTTTCATAATCGGCCTCCTGTCCATCTCATTCAAGAATAATACTAAAGTATTGATCCTGTGATTTTTATGGTCAATTAGAATAATTAACTATAAACCCACCTCCGAAGCCCAAGAAGTCCAAGGGAAACCCTGATCCAAAGCTAACGCCGACTCAGAAGAAACATAATCGGAAGCTGGCAAGAACCGCGTCGTCGTCGAACACGCCATTGGCGGGATGAAATGTCTCCATAGTTTGGCGCATCACTCAAGAGATCATATGTCACATTTATAAGATTATTTCATTTATATTGGAACGGATTCCTGGCACTTTAAACTATCATTAAAAACACAAGTTAGACAGTGAGCATGTCTACTGAAAAGACAGGCAAAATCCAAATCTAAAACACCACCCGAATTTGTTAGTGGAAACAAAATCTTAACGCGAAAAGGTCGGCGTTCCCTCCACTTTCTTATCCCGAACTCAGGTTAAGTACAGGACAAAACCCTCAATGCCCAGGCGAACCCATCGGGCTTCTCGGCCAGGTTCAGGACGGCGTTGCGGAGGAAGTCGAGTCCGTGGCGGAAAAGGGACTTGAGGGGGCGCCGCCGCGTTTTTTTGGCGGATGGGGCTGGGGCCGTCGTGGAGGAGTTCGCCGGCGCGGTGGACCCAGGCGAAGGCCAGGGCGAGCAGGCCCGTGAGCTTGGCGAGGCACCTGGGGTCGGTGAGGTGGGTGTCCTCCAGGTTGAAGCCCCTGGATTTCAAGGGTCTCCACCTGCCAGCGGTCGGCGTAGGCATCGATGGCCTCGGCCTGGGGGGTGCCGGAGGAGGCGATGAACAGGAAGTCCCCGTCGTCGAGGCGCAGGGCGGAAAGGTGGACGAAGCAGCCCCACACCGGACGCCGCCCGGCCAGGCGGCGCGCCTCGCCGACGCAAGCCGAACAGCCGGTTCAGGCGCGTCATCCGGTTCCAACGGTTGGGCACCAGGGTGTCGCGCTTGAGGCGCTGGTGGAACGGGACGCGCTGCCGTTGCAGCCAGCGGAACCAGTCCTCGCCGACGAACTCCCGGTCGGCCAGCACAGCAGGGCGGCGATCCGGGTGGCCCCGAAGACCTTGAGGAAGCGCTCCATCAGAGCGATGCGCTCGGCGGTGTCGGAATTCCCCGCCTTGTCGAGAAGGCTCCAGAAGACCGGCACCGCCATCGCCTTGGTTGGGTGGATGCGCTTCGCTTATCCACCCTACGTCACTGATCTGGCCTCGCTTACGTCAACAGAACCTAGTGCAGCGTCAGGCATCCTTTGTCGGCTACCCTGAAGGCGAGGAATCCGGCTCAGCGGGGGCCGGAGCGAAGCCCTGTGGAGGCGAAGATGGCCAAGGTTTACCGAGTGACGTTGACGGGCGAGGAGCGGCGCGACTTGGAGGCACTGATCAGCCGGGGCAAGGGGGCGGCCCGGAAGCTGGCCCATGCGCGGATACTCCTGCAGGCCGACGAGGCCGAAGGCGGGCCGGGGCGCGCGGACCTGGAGGTCGCGGGCGCGTTGAACGTGAGCGTCCGGTCGGTGGAGCGGGTGCGGCGGCGCTTCGTCGAGGCGGGGCTGGAGGCGGCCCTGGTGCCCAAGCCGAGTGAACGGGCCTACACCCGCCTGCTGGACGGTGCCCAGGAGGCCCGCCTGATCGCCCTGGCCTGTTCGGAGCCGCCCGAGGGCAAGCCGCGCTGGACCCTGCGGCTGCTGGCCGACCGGGTGGTCGAGCTGGGCATCGCCGAGGCGGTCTCCCACGAGACGGTGCGGGGCGTGCTAAAAAAAACGAACTCCAGCCGCACCGCCGGAAGATGTGGGTCATTCCGCCCGAGTCCTCGGCCGAGTTCGTGGCGGACATGGAGGATGTCCTGGCGGTCTACCAGAGGCCCCATCGGGCCGACCGTCCGGTGATCTGCCTGGACGAGGCCTCCGTCCAACTGATCGGCGAGGTGCGCGAGCCCCTGCCGATGGCGCCGGGCCAGGTGGAGCGCCACGACAGCGTGTACACGCGCCACGGGGTGGCGAGCCTGTTCATGGTCTTCGAGCCGCTGGCCGGATGGCGCGGGGTCGAGGTCACCGGCACCCGGACCCGCCTGGACTTCGCCCAGGTCGTGCGGAACCTGGTGGACGGGCGCCACCGGGAGGCGGACAGGATCGTGTTGGTGATGGACCAACTCAACACCGACTCGACGGCCAGCCTGTACGAGGCCTTCCCGCCCGAGGAGGGCCGACGGATCGCCGAGCGGCTGGAAATCCACCACACGCCGAAGCACGGCAGTTGGCTGGACATGGCCGAGATCGAACTGAGCGCCCTGGTCCGCGACCTGCCCGAGCGCGTCGGCGAACGGGCCGTCCTGGAACGGCATGTGGCGGCGTGGGTCGAGCGCCGCAACCGGGCCGGGGTGAAAGCGGATTGGCAATTCACCGCCGCCGACGCCCGGATCAAGCTGCGTAAGCTTTACCCGACCATTGACGCCTGACAGAGCACTAGTTTGCTCCACCTTCCACCCTCTTCGGCTAGTTTTGTCAGGCAATCAGGCCACCGGCCTTGGCGAGCATCCCCAACAGGGTAGGCGGCGTGTCGAATTCCAAGGAACCGAGATTTTCCACGCGCCCCAAGATAATGACGCGGTTGGATGCGTACTTGTCCACCCGCAGATTGGTGTATGCGTCCTTGTAATATCGCGATAAGGCGCGGCTGACGGCGCTGGCGGCTTCCTGCCGGGAGATTTAAAGACCCCGCCACTGGTAGCGTGATCTGCCCGTCTGGCCCGATGATTTGTTAGCCGAAGAGTTCTCCACCTCGACAGTGATCTGGTCGCCATCGCCCCCAAGCGATAATCGGTAGAAGCCTTGCTACGGAAAGCGGCAATCGCCTCGATCGCCTCGGCGGTCGAGGTTTTGTGTGGCTTATCAGGCACTTTGAAAGTGGCGCGGGCATTCGGCTCGGCGTGGCGTTCGGCACACTCTCCCAAGCGCCGCAGCCGCTAAGCATTATGCCCAGGCACCACCGGGCGCTCCGGCCCATTTTAGGACGCTTTTAGGCTAGCCAGCGCGGCAACGGTATCCGTGAAAATTTCAAAAATTTCGTTGAGCCGGGTGAGTTCGATAAGCGACTGAATTTCGGGAGACAGGCAGCTCAACACCAAGCGCCCCTGCCTGCCTCGCACCGACTTGAAGGCGGAAATCAAGACGGAGCAACCGCTCGAATCCATGAAGGTCAGTCCGCTCAAGTCGATAAGCAGGTTTCCACTTCCATTTTCGATAATGATTTTGAGTTGTTCCCGCGCCGCCGAAGCATCGGCCATAGCTAGTCGCCCGGTAATCCCGACCACGTCGACTCCGTCTCGGATGGAATGCATTAAAAGCATTGGAGACTCAATTATGCAAGTTAAATGGGACAGTTGGTACGTGCCGATGGGTAAGCTTTCGCACACAAATGATAATCTGGACTAGTGGATTATCCATCTTCATTTGACGGGTAAAGCTTCCGCAGCTTGCGCCGCGCCGCCGCGACGGTGAACACCAGTGAATGCGTGCCTGCGCGGCGTTCCTTCGGGCCTCCCAAGCGGCACCCTCGACCGCGATCCGCTCGGGACTCTCCAGCCGACGGTCCAGGCACTGGGCGTTCATGATGCCAATCTCCGTCTCCGCCATGTTGACCCAACTGCCATGCTTGGGGTGTAGCGCCACTCGATCCTGTCCAACACCAACAACCGCCGCGTCTCGGCGGGCGGGAAGGCTCCGTACAGGCTGGCCCCGTCGTGCGTGTTCAGATTGTCCTGAACCATCCGGATTTTCCTGGTCCGTGGGTAATGCGCATCCACCAGTCCCCGCACGCAGCGGGCTTAGTCTTGGCGGGTTCGTCGCACGCTGACCCGGACATGCCGCCAGCCCCGTAGTGGCTCACACATCAGCAACTGGTGGCAAACGCCCTTGCGCTCGTATTCATGGTCCATCCGACGCCGACGGCCTATGGGGGCTGCCGAACCTCTCCGAACAATTGTCGGCACGCCTCGTCGAAGCAAACCACGGGATAGTCGGGATCGCAGGGCAACAGGCAGGTCTGGATAACGTCCTCCATCCGCCAGACGAATTCGGCATCCGCCTCGGGTGGCACGCACCAAGTCTCGACGATCCAGGGCTTGATGTCGTTTTTTTTAAGCGCCTGCCTCACGGTTTCGAGGCCTACGCGATCCATCAGGCCGAGGACCACCAACTCGTCGGCCAGCAGTCGCAGAACCCAGTGGCAGCGGCCTTCCGGGGGATCGCCGCACGCCAGTTCGATCAGGCACCGCTCGACATCGCCCTTGATCTTGACCTTTTCCGGTGCCGCAGGGCGGCGTCCATCCCCTCGGTGACCAAGTGGCGGCGGACCCTTGATGCCGTCCGGGAACCCGCGCCCAAGGCCGCGACGATCTCCTCGTCGGAACGTGCCTCCCCGAGGGAGTCGCGGCCAGTAGCAGGATACGGGCGTGGATGAGTTTGCGGGCGGCGGCCTTCCCGGTCGAAACCAGCCGTCTCAATTTCATCCGCTCTTCGTCCGTCAGGGTCACTCGGTTGTCCATGGTGGTCATTCCTCATCAGTCGGCTTCTCCTCGTTGGACCGCTGCCCCCTGCGGGCGACTGCCACCACCCGTCAAATGAAGATGGATGACCCACTAGGTGCAAGTGTAGCATCAATCACGGGAAGAGGGGCTGCGGACCAGCGCAGGGCAATCGCGCTCTAGTGCTCTGTCAGCCATCGAATGTTGGGCAAAGCTTACGCAGTTCGATCCGGGCGTCATCGGTCGAGAAGCGCCAGTTCACCAAGCCGCCCGCCCCGTTGTGCGAATCCTGCCAAGCGGCGACTTTGAAATCCATCGCCGTGCGCCGGTCCGTGACCTTAACTTGGCGGAATTTCGCTAGCGGTTCGAAGAGTATGAACAGGTTGCGCCGCTTGGTCCATTTCCACCCTCCGTTGCGCTAGCAGTTTCAGCGTCCACCATGCCCGGCCCTCTGGCATCGGGCCACAGGCAAAGCCATCACCACACCTGAATTTGGTTCGGCGTCAACTTGGAGTGGTTAGGGCACTATCCCTTAATAGCGGCTCTATTTTGGCTCGATACAAAAACAGAAGACAAGCCATTGATTTTAAATGGATATCGCATATCGAATCCGAGCGTCCATTGCTATAAAGGAAGCCGTGAGCGGCGGCGGATGGGGCGTGGATTGTGGGAAGACGGAAGCCCCCGGCCTCCAGAGGGAGGGCGGGGGTCCGTGGATGGGTGCCTGGCGGTGCCCTACTTTCGCGCGGGTGGTCCGCACTATCATCGGCGCGGGGC
>NZ_JBTEKS010000266.1:0-5989 GCF_054333355.1 Methylomagnum sp.
AAGGCTACGAGTTCGAGTCGGACACCGACACCGAGGTCATCGTCCATCAAATCCACGAACTGCTGAACGCCGGCCTGCCGCTGCTGCAAGCCGTGAAGGAAACCTGCGGCATCCTGCAAGGCGCCTACGCCATCGGCGTGCTTTGCACCAACGAACCCAACCGCCTCATCACCGCCAGGCACGGCAGCCCCTTGGTCATCGGCCTGGGCGAGAGCGAGAACTTCATCGCCTCCGACGTGTTCGCCCTGGTGGGCGAGGCCCAGCGCTTCATCTTCCTGGAAGACGGCGACATCGCCGACCTGACCACCGACAGCGTCACCGTCTACGACCGCGACGGGCGGGGCGCGCAGCGGAATGTCCACGAGTCCAAGATCGCCGCCGACGCCGTGGAGCGTGGCGACTATCGCCACTACATGCAGAAGGAAATCCACGAGCAACCGACCGCCATCGAGAAGACCTTGGATGGCCGCATCCGCACCGGGCATGTGCTGGATGGCGTGTTCGGGCCACTGGCCGAGCAGGCGTTCGACCACATCAAGTCCGTGCAAATCGTCGCCTGTGGCACCAGCTATCACGCTGGCATGGTGGCCCGCTACTGGATGGAGTCCCTGGCCGGGCTACCCTGCGCGGTGGAAGTCGCCAGCGAATTCCGCTACCGCAAGCAAGTGGTCCCGCCGGGCACGCTATTCGTCACCATCTCCCAATCGGGCGAAACCGCCGACACCCTGGCGGCACTGAAGGAAGCCAAGCGGCTCGGCTACGCCCACACCCTGGCGATTTGCAACGTGCCGGAAAGCTCCATCGTCCGGGAGTCCGAGTCGTCTTTGATGACCCGCGCCGGTCCCGAGGTGGGCGTGGCCTCCACCAAGGCGTTCACCACGCAATTGGTGGCGCTGCTGCTGCTGGTGGTGGCGCTGGGCAAGCGCAACGCCCTGCCCCCCGAGCAGGAGCGGAAGATCGTCAAGGAACTGGAATCCCTGCCGGAGCAAATCCGCCATGTGTTGAAGCTGGAAAGCGAGATTCAGGAATGGGCGGAGTTGTTCGGCGACAAGCAGCACGCGCTCTATCTGGGCCGCGGCGCCCAATATCCGGTGGCGATGGAAGGGGCGCTCAAGCTCAAGGAGATTTCCTACATCCACGCCGAAGCCTACCCGTCCGGCGAACTCAAGCACGGCCCCTTGGCCCTCATCGACGAGCAAATGCCGGTGGTGGCGGTGGCGCCCAACAACGAGTTGCTGGAAAAGCTCAAGTCCAACCTGCAGGAAGTCCAGGCCCGGGGCGGCGTGCTGTACGTCTTCGCCGACGTGGAAGCGCCCATGAGCAACGTCCCCGGCGTGAACCTGCTGCGCATCGCCGAGACCGACGAGGTGGTGGCGCCCATCGTCTACACCGTGCCGCTGCAAATCCTCGCCTACCACGTCGCGCTCATTAAGGGCACGGACGTGGATCAGCCGAGGAACTTGGCGAAGTCGGTGACGGTGGAGTAAGCGCTGCCCACCCGCTGATTGAAAAGGCCCACCGTCCGGGAGGTAAGCCGGGCGGTGGGCCTTTTGTTTGTCGAGCGCTTTTCATAGGATGGGTGAGCGCCGCGAAACCCATCAAACCCCGTACCCCCCGTGGCGATGGCTTCCGCTGCGCTCACCCATCCTATGAACTTTTTGATCCCCCTCACCCCAACCCTCTCCCAGAAGCGAGAGGGCGATAGTGCGATTGCCCTGGCCTCTTTGCGCTCGCAGGGTTTCTAGCCCCAGCCTGTCACGACTCAAGCCCACAAATCCGCCAGCGAAAACGTAATCGCATCAAACGGCGGCACACTCACCGGATCATCGTCCTTGAGCGTGGCGACCAGCAGCCAGCCCTCCTCCCGCAACGAATAGGCTTCCAGCGTCCGCGCCAGCGGGTCCACCAGCCAGACATGCGGCACCTTGTGGCGAGCATAAAGCGGCAGCTTCTTGACGCGGTCCTGCTTGGCCGTGGACGGCGACAGGATTTCGCACACCCAATCCGGCGTCACCTCGAAGCGGTGGTCGTCGGGAACCATCGGCATCCGCTCGCGCCGCCAACCGGCCAGGTCGGGCACGGCCACCACGGTATCCCGGACGAAATGGATTTCCGGCTCGGCAATAATCCACCAGCCGCCCGGGCCATCCTTGCCGCGCTGGAAAGGGGGAAGCAGGCTGGCCCCCAGGCTGGTTTCAGTCACCGCATGGCGACCCGCTGGACGCGGCTGGGCGTACAGCTCGCCGTCAATGATTTCACCCGTGAGGTTTTCCGGCAGGGCCAGCAATTGCTCGTACAGGGACGCCCCGCTCAAGGGTCGGACTGCGTTCATGGCTTGCTCCTCCAAGTTTCCAGTGGCCCGGTATACGCCAACCGCCGCCGCCTATTCAATGCTTCGAAAACCAACACTCAAGGACGCCTTGGATGGCGCGTTTTCAAGCCCGGCGCCCCGTTAGCTTCCCCCAATCAAACCACGGCCCCGGATCGGTCTTGCGGCTTGGCGCGATGTCGCTGTGCGCCGCGATTCGCTCCGGCGAGAGTCCCGGATAAGCCGCGAACAGCGCCGCCAATAGCGCGTTCAATCTAAGGTACTGAGCTTCCTCGTAGGGGCTGTCGTCCGTCCCCTCCAGCTCGATGCCGACGGAGAAATCGTTGCACCGGGACCGGCCTTGATGGCTCGACACGCCCGCGTGCCAAGCCCGCTGCTGGAACGGCACGAACTGAATGATTTCGCCATCCCGCCGAATCAGGATATGCGCCGAGACCCGCAGGTGGTGGATTTCTGCGAAATAGGGATGGGCGTTCGGGTCCAGGGTATTAGTGAATAGTTGCTCTATCGCGCCGGACCCGAATTCCCCCGGCGGCAGGCTGATGCAATGCAGGACGATCAAGGCCATGTCGCCCGGCACGGGCCGCTGGTCCGAGTTGGGGCTGGGCACCCGCCGCGCGGATTCAAGCCAGCCATCGACAATGTTCATGGATCACTCCGGGTCTTGGACGCTGACCGGCGACGCGCCGGATACGGGGTGTAGAGCATTTAAACAGCACCGTCAGCTAGATGAAAAAAGTCACGGGAAATCATCATGGAGCGGCCCGCCGCTTTACAGGCAATAATTTAAAACGTCAACCGATTTCGTGAAACTTTTTGCTATCATGGGATCAAGTTTTTGTTTTTGTGCTGCGTGCGGGGCTGGCGATGGTTGTTTCGCTGCACACCCTAATATCATGGATTCAAAGCGCGTAAAAAATAACAGGAGGTTTTCGTGTGCCCTAATTTCATCCCGCCATTTCCAAGCCAACCCTTGCGCATAAACACATCGGCAATTGAAGGGTAGTCCCATGACAACGCAACACACCGACGACGTTTCCGCCGGAATCCACACACCCAGGCCGATGAATGAATCGCTTGCGTCACGGGGCCCGATCATCGCCGAAGTTCGCGCCATCTACGCCAAGTCCTTGGCGGAATCGCTGCACAAGCTGTTGGCCATCGTTGACGACGAGCTGTTCAAGCGCTCGGAGAAGGCCGAATCCTCGGTTCAGCAATCGCTTTACTTCGGCGCCATGCGGCACTTCCGGGTCCAGGCCGGCGAACTCCAATCCAGCATCCAATGGCAACTGGCGCAAGGCTACGAGAAGTTCTGGCGCAGCCACCACGCGCCCGTGTTCGCGCTTGGCCCGGCGGACAATCTCGCCCAGGGGGATGATCCGGGCTTTTCCCTGGTGGAGAACGAAGTCCTCGAAGAGGAAATCGCCATCACGGCCATGGTGGAGAAGGGCAACAATCTTTTCCAGGACGCGCTGCATGGGTTGAACAAGCGGTTCGCATTCCTGTTGGGCCGGGAGGATGTTTCCCTGGATGAAAACCCCCTCGCGCCCAAGGCGATATGTCAGGCTTTTGCCATCGCCCTCAAGCCAATATCCTCGGAAATAATCATCACCCTGCTGGTTTATAAGCTCTTCGATCACGTCGTGCTGAATGCGCTCGGCGAGTTATACCTGGAGCTTAATGGCGCGCTGGTCAACGAGGGCATACTTCCTTCGTTGCCCAAGGGAGTTAGGCGTGCCTCGTCCCTGGAGGCGGGTATCCATAACCGGGCCACCGCCGGTGGAAAAGCCCCGGCTGACCGGGAGGGTTCGGTTTCCGAGGACAATCAACAAGCCTACATCGAAGTCTTCCAGGGATTGCAGCAACTGCTCGCGGGCTGGCGGGCGCAGGTGGGCATCCCCGTGAGCGACCTGCCGGCGGGGCCGGTGGTTGACGCCCGGACGGTGCTGAACGCCTTGAGCCTGCTGCAAGCCCCTGGCGCGGGATTGATGGCCGGGGCGGAAGGCTTGAAGCCGTGCATCGCGGACCAGTTGCACAAGTTGCAGCCCGGCGAGGATGGCCGCATGGGCCGGTCGGAAGAGGACATCATCGACATGGTGGCGCTGATTTTCGACTTCATCCTCGAAGACCAGCACATGCCCGACGTGGTCAAGGGGCTGATTGCGCGGCTCCAGATTCCGGTGGTCAAGGTCGCGATCATCGAAAAGTCGTTCTTCGGGCGGAAAAACCATCCGGTGCGCCTGTTGCTGAACGCCTTGGCCCAGGCCGGGACGGGCATCGGTTCGGACCAGGAGGCCATCGCTTCCCCCGCGTACAAGAAAATCGAAAGCGTCGTCACCCGGATCCTCGACGAGTTCGACCAGAACGTCGGCCTGTTCTCGGACTTGCTGGACGAGTTCATGGCCTTCCTGGAAAAAGACGACCAACGCACCCGGGTGGTCGAGGAGCGGGCGCGTCAAACCATCCAGAGCAAGGAGCAGGTGCATTTGGCGAAGCGCAAAATCGCCTATGAAATCGCCAATCGCCTGCATGGCAAGCCCGCGCCGACGGCGGTGCGCGCGTTCCTATACAACGCCTGGAAGGATGTGCTGGTGCTGGCCTATCTCCGCCGGGAGAAGCAGCCCGGCGAATGGGAAATGGCCCTCAAGGTCATGGACAAATTGATCTGGAGCGTGCTGCCGCCCGCCGACGAGACCATGCGCCGGGCCATCATCCAGACCATCCCGAGGCTGCTGCAAGCCATCCGGGCGGGCCTGGAAGGCATTTCCATGGACCCCACGACGGTGACGCAAATCATCAAGGGTCTGGAAGCCTGTCATTTGGCGCGGTTACCCGCGTCCATGGCCGCGAGCCATGCCAGCGGGGCCGTCGCGGAACCGATGGCGGCGGTGGCTCACGCCGAGACCGAGGCCGAGGCCATCATCGAAATCCGCGACCCGGAATTCGCCCAGGCGTTCAACGAGATTCGGATGAACCTGCCGGATGTGGAGAACATCAGCGCCAAGGATTTGGCCCGCACCGAAGAGAACTGGGGCAAGCGCAAGAGTCGGCATGATTTGGTGGTGCAAGGGGAGGCCTTGTTCAAGGCCCGCGACATGGAAATCGGCCAGTGGCTGGAGTTCGACGATGGCAAAGCCAAGTTCAAGGGCAAGCTGTCCTGGAAGAGCGAGGTCACGTCGACCTATGTCTTCATCAACAAGAAGGGCGCGATAGTCCTGGAAATCACCCTGAGCGACTTGGCCCGGCGGCTTCAGGACAATACCGCCAAGGTGGTCAAGGATATTGGCATCCCCTTGTTGGACCGGGCGTTCAATGCCTTGATAAACCAGTTGAAAACCCCGGTCGCCAAGCCGGTTTGATTCATGATTCGGCGGGCGTGGCGGGAATCGCCAGGCCCGGATGACTCGATTAAAAACGGGTAACATCCTTGTGGGGTGTTACCCGTTTTTTTCACTGGCTCCCAAGCGCCGGACTCACTGCCATTAAGTTTAAGGCTACCCGTTCGTTGAGCGGAGTCGAAGCGAACCTACCGAGGAGCTTTGATTTCGCTGGCTTCGCCTCCGCCCTTCGGCGGCGCTCAGGACAGGCTCAGCCAACTAAATCAAAGCTACCCACTCTTGTCGCGACGTATAACCGTGTTCGATACGACGGGTCGCGATG
>NZ_JBTEKS010000267.1:0-5959 GCF_054333355.1 Methylomagnum sp.
CTCGGTTTTGAAAACCGAGTCGGCCTTTCTAGCTGCCGTACACTCATGTTGAAAACGCTCTAATGTAGCGTGGTTCAACCGAGTTTCGGCACGGCCAGTGGCAATCCCGACAAGCCAGCCACCCCGCTTTTGTCGGATTCACGACAATTCCTCCATCCCCTGCCGCGATTGCGACATCGCCCACATCCCGCCCCCGCCCCCGCCCGCGCTTCCACACCCCTAAGAAAACCCAGCCTCATCAACGACATGGGACAGCCCCGCGCCATTCCCCCGAAATTGGCGCGGATTTTGGTTGTGTTCGGACAAGACCCGACAATCCGGTTCCGAACAGACCCGGACGCGGGATTTACTCCACACATAGAGGTCAAGATCATGGGAAAAATAGGCATCTTCTTTGGCACCGACACCGGCAACACCCGGAAAGTCGCCAAATCCATCGCCAAGAAACTGGGGGACGCGGCAGCCGATCCGGTCAACGTCAATAAAGCCTCGGTGGACGATCTCTTGTCCTACAGCGCACTCATCCTGGGCACGCCCACCCTGGGCGATGGCGAATTGCCGGGGCTGACCGCCGGGGCACAGGCCGAAAGCTGGGAAGAATTCCTGCCGCAGTTGGAAGGCAAGGACTTTTCCGGGAAAGTGGTGGCGATTTACGGCCTGGGCGACCAGGAAGGCTACGGCCATGAGTTCGTGGACGCGATGATCGAGCTTTACAACGTCGCCATCGACGGCGGCGCCAAGGTGGTCGGCGCGTGGCCCACCGATGGCTATTCGTTCGAAGCCTCCAAATCCATCGTCGATGGCGATTTCGTCGGCCTAGTCATCGACAACGACAACCAAAGCGACCAGACCGCCGAGCGGGTGGGCGCCTGGCTGGAAATCATCAAGCCGGAACTGCTGGCAGTCGCCTGATCCCCATAGTTTTTTCATCATCAACACTCAGTCAGACGGAATAAGAATGTCGATTAAAACCATCAAGGCTTTCTCCGAACAAGCCAAAACCAATCCCGAAATCGCCGCCAAATTAGTGGAATGCCAGAAAATCAGGGAATTGCTCGCCCTGGGCAAGGAGTACGGCTTCGACATAGACGAAGAATTACTGTACCCGCCCAACGAACCGCAATTCACCGCCGAGCAGCTTTCCGCCAAGCTCGGCAAGGCGCTGCTGCGGGCTTGATGCCCCGATCCCGTTGCCTCGACCGCGTGGCGCTTCACGACGGTTGAATCCGGGCAACTCGCCAACCGGGCGGGGTTGCCCCGAGAACCCGCTGGTTTTGACGCCGTTCAACCAGCGGGTTTTTCGTTCTCCGCGTCACATTTCCACAAAATCTGTGGATAACCTCGGGGAAAAGCTTGGGTTGAATGTCCCTGGCCCACGGCAGACGCGGGCTTGGCCAATCCGGCTAAAAAAACGACAGCCTTGATGGCGGCGAAAGCAAAGCTTCCTTTGATCGCCCTCACACCAACCCTCACTGCCATACAGCCTTTCCCGACATGGCGCGATTGTCCTGGCGCCGCCAACCCACCGCAGCAACCCCCAACGCCGTTTGGATTACAATTCAAGCTCGCCGGCCCCGTCGAGCCGGACGCCTACACAATCAAAACAAGCGGGAGAATTGCCGTCATGGTCAAAGATATCGCGTTCGGAATCCTGTCCCTCATCGCCCTCGGCCTCGCGCCGGTCAGTTCATTCGCCTTCGTAACGGGCCATCACGGCGGATTGATCCTGGATTGCACCGCGCCGATCTTCTTCGATGAATCGCCGGGCAAGGAGGCCAAGGTCGGCGCTTTGGAGAAGTTTTCGTTTACCGCCTCGGATAACACTCACGCCGAAACCCTCAAGGTGTGGGTGAATACGGCGCCGGTGGAGATCAAGGTAACGCCGCAACGCAGCGGGCGGCTCACGGTGGAAGGCATTCTGCCGCAACCCATCACCCAGGGCCGGGCCTGGATCAAGGCGACGGGCGTGAGCCACGACGGCTGCGACCAGTTGCACACTTGGAATGTCTATACCGGTAACTAACGACGCGACGCCTGCCGGGTCGGAACGAGATACGGTTTTGTCAAACTTTCCCGTGTTTTTGGATTCCGACCCATCCTAATTGGAAAGGACACCGATTTAGTTCAAGCATGATTCTCAAGCTTTGCGCGGCAAGCAAATCGGTGGGTTGCGACTTGTTCCGCAACTTGTCGGAAATCATGGCGCGGCATCCCCGCGCCGGTCGTTGCTTGCGCTTCGCCCTTTACGGGGCCGGGGCGGGGCTGGTTTGCCTCGCCGCGCTGCTGGCCTTGGCGTTCGAGGACCAGCCGTGGCTCGCGCCCGATTCCCAACCCGCCCATCATTACCTCGCCAAGACCCGGACCCTGATCCGCGACACGGTGCGCACCGGACCCACCGACACCAACCGGAAAAAGCTGGTGCTAACCGCCGACGACCTGACCGCGGCCGCCAATTTCGCCCTGCTGCGCAAAAGGCTGGAAGGCCGCGCCGTGTGCGCCATCGACGACCGCCGACTCAACCTGACCGCGAGCATCCGGCTGCGGGATGGCGATCCCGGCCTGTTCCTCAACCTCAAACTGATTATCGACGACAGCGAACCCCAGGCGCGGATCAAGCGGCTCAAGCTGGGTCGGCTCACCCTGCCCGCCCCCTTCGTGGGCTGGCTGGCGCGGGGCGTGCTGCACTACACGCCGATGGCGCGGTATAGCCGCATCGGCGAACGGCTGGTGGAAGAGGTGCACGTCCGCGACGGGCGGCTGGCCGTGAGTGTGAACTGGAACCGGAACGTGCTGGCCCAGGCGGAAGGCTTGATGGACGATTTGGCGGACAGGGAGCGGCTGCTGGTTTATCAGGACAAGCTGGCCGAATTGGTGGCCCAGCCGAACATAAAGCGCTTCGTCCGGCTTGGCACCTTGATGCAGCCGTTATTCGCCTTGGCGAAGAGCCGCGCCGATGACGGCGGCGATCCGGTGGCGGAGAACCGGGCTTTGATCGTGGTGCTGGCGGCTTATGTGAACGGCAAGAACCTCGCCCTGGGTGCGCCCATCGCGGCGGAACCGGCCCGCCGGGATGTGCTGCTAAACCGCCGCATCGACACGGCCCAGCACTTCATGGGGTCGGCGAGTTTGGCGATGACGGGGCATCGCGCCTTGGCGGATGTCATCGGGCTGGCGAAGGAAATGCACGACACCCACGACGGCAGCGGCTTCAGCTTCATCGACTTGGCGGCGGATCAGGCGGGGGCGTTGTTCGGGAAGCTGGCGGTGCATTCCGGGGACGAGGCGCGGAAGGTGCAGCGGATTCTCAGCCAGGGCGCGGAGGAATCGCGGTTCATGCCGGCGGTGAAGGATTTGCCGGAGAATCTGGCCCAGGATGAGTTCACGGATCGGTTCAAGGATATTGAGAGCCCGGAGTTTCAGGCCATGAAGAGCCAGATCGAGGCGCGGATTTTGGCTCGGCCTTTGTATTCGGATGGCCTGGCGGAGGACGGGCCGCCCAAGAATTAGGGCATTTTCATTTTGGGTTTGCGGCGTTCACATAGGCCGACGCGGTTTTGAAAACCGAGTCGGCCTTTCCGACTGCCATAAAAAAAGCCGACCCGGAGGTCGGCTTTTTCTTAAGGTTTAAGCCAATCGCTTACTGGGAAACGAACGCGGTGTTCGGATAGCCCGGCAGACGCGGCATCTCGATCTTCGGGAACTCGCCGTTCAGCGCGTTCAGGAAGGCCACGATGTCGCCCGTCTGTTCGGTGGTCAGGTCTTTATTAAGCTGGGTCTTCGCCATGATCCGCACGGCGTCCTCCAGGTTCTGCACCTTGCCGCTGTGGAAGTACGGCGCGGTCAGGGCGATATTGCGCAGGGTCGGCACCTTGAACAGGTGCTTGTCGGCATCCTGCTTGGTCTCCGCCGCACGGCCCAGGTCCGCGCTGAAATTGTATTGGGCTTCCAAGGAGCCGTTTTCAAAGGTCGGGAACTTCTGGTAGAAGCCCGTGCCTTCCGGCAGGGTCGGGCCATTGAAGGCCGGGCCGGAATGGCAGCTTACGCAACCCACTTCGGCGAAGGTGTTCAAGCCGCGAGCCTGTTGCTCGGTCAGGGCGCTCTTGTCGCCAGCGGCATACTTGTCGTAGGCGCTGTTCGGGGTAATCAGGGTGCGCTCGTAGGCGGCGATGGCCTTGGCGGCGTTGTCGGCGCTGACGGCGTTGTCGCCACCGAAGGCGGCGGCGAAGGCTTGCGGATAGCCGGGAATGGCCTTCAAGCGGGCGACCACGTCATCCCAGCTTTTCATGCCCATTTCGATGGGATTGGTGACGGGGCCCTTGGCCTGGGCTTCCAGGCTCGGGGCGCGGCCATCCCAGAATTGCACCGAGTTGAAGGCGGCGTTCCAAACGGTCGGGGCGCTGCGGCCACCGCGCTGATCCTTGACGCCGACGGAGTTGGGGCGGTTGTCCTCGCCACCCAGCATGACGTTGTGGCAGGAGTTGCAGGACAGCACGCCGTTGGCGGACAGACGCGGGTCGTGATAAAGCATCTTGCCCAGCTCCACCTTGGCGGCGGTGGTGGGGTTGCCCGCCGGTTCCGGCGCCTTGCTGGGCAGCGCCTGCCATTCGGCGGCGGAGACGGCCAGCGATGAGGCCGCCAGGGCGAGAGTTAGGGTCGTAAGCTTGAGTTTCATCATGGAATGCTGCTCCTCTTAAAGTTAGTTAAGCCTATGGGTTATGGGAACTTTTTGTTTCTATCGCAGAACAAGGGAGCAATCTTATAGAGAATTAAACGGACAATTGCAACCAGCCGCCCGCCCCCTGTCGCCGGGACTTCCAACTCGCCGGCCAAGCCATTATCCAGGCAAAAAAAGACCCACCGGGGAGGTGGGCCATAGAGAGGAAGAACTGTAGCTAGGACAGTTCGCATTCCCCGTGGTTCACGGGAGCGGCCACAAAATTACAGGCGCTCGCCTACAATTTCTGCGGGACAACCTTCTGAGGAATGACTCGTGAGCGCTCCAAACGGCGGCAGGCCACCGGATAGAAACGAATCGCAGGGAACGGCGTTCGCCTCCCAATCCCGCACCACCACGCCCGGCTCAAGAAAACAGAAAGCGCCGAAAAGGGGCTTTTCATTTTTCAGGCTGCCCGCGTCCGTGCCCTGGCTGGTGTTTTTCATGCTGCTGTTCATGGTGGTGAGAAGCATGGCGCCGACTCAGATGGGCCAGATCACCGAAAAACTAAAGGCCATGCAAAGTGAGCCGGGCGAGATGGCGGCGAATGAGCCGCCCGCCCCCAAGTCGCCCCCCCTTGAGTTCACCCAGCCGCCGCCCGCCCCCGAGCAAGCCAGCGTAGCGGATGCGACCAGCGAACCCCTCGAACCCATCGCGCCTCCCCCGATCATCGCGCCGCCTACCCAAGTCGTCGAGGCACCGCCACCCCGCACGCCCCAAATCGCCGAGATGATTTTGTCGCCCTCCGCCAATGGCAATTTCTACGTGCGGGGAGAAATCAACCGGCAACCGGTGTTGTTCGTGGTGGATACCGGGGCCAGCGCCGTGTCCATCCCGGAGAGGCTGCAATACTCATTGAGGCTCAGCCGGGGCCGCTATCTGCAAACCGCCACGGCCAATGGCGTGGCCGGGATGTATGAGACGCAAGTCAAGAGCCTGACCATCGGGCCGTTGAGTTTTAAGAATGTGTCAGCGGTGCTAAATCCCGGTGCCCCCGACGACACCGTCTTGCTGGGGATGACCGCGCTCCGCGAGGTGCGGATGGTTCAACAAAACGGCCGCATGAGCTTGCAGAAGGAAATCCTGCCCGAGACCGAAGCAGAGGCCAGCGCCCCGCCGCCTCCGAAAATGAAGAAATCGGTCAAGGATTGCATGGGCGGCAGCAAGGTCATCAATGAGCAGGTGTTGAAGTGTATGCAGGGAGCCGACGAGGCGGCGGGCGCGGAGGGAGAAGCGGAAGCGGGT
>NZ_JBTEKS010000268.1:0-5949 GCF_054333355.1 Methylomagnum sp.
ATGAAATGTCTGCATAGTTTGGTGCATCGCTCAAGAAATCATCTGACACATTTATTAGATACCTTTATTTATATTGGAGCGGGCCTCTGGAACTTTAAACTCTCATTGAAAACAACAACTTAGGTAGGGAACATGTCTAATAGAAACATCCCGTAGGAAACATCATTTCCCGATTTGGTGCGCCAGATTTTCATGACCTGGGGCACGAACGAGACGGTGGTCAGGGCACCTGCGATTAGCCCCAACGCATTGATGGCTTCCAAGGGCATGGCTGAATGACTTCCTCATCACGGTCAGGGCTTCGCGGTGGAATCAGGGCGGAGATGGGCGACCGTCGGCACCCAACGCCGCCACTCATGAATTACTCGCCTTTGAGACTGGCGTAATAAGCCGCCACATCGTCGATTTGCTGGTCACTCAACGACGCCGCCATGCCATTCATGATGGGTGCGTTGCGGGTCTTGTCGCGGTAAGCCTTCAAGGCGCCAACCAAATAGCCCTTCTTTTGGCCCGCCACATTGGGGAACATTTCGCCACCGCTGATGCCCTTGGCGCCGTGGCAGCCAGCGCAGACCTTCTCGGCCGTTGCCTTGCCAGCTTCCGCGTCAGCCAGAACGACCCCACTCAGGGTCGAGAGAAATAAAGCCGCCAATACGCACAAAATGTTAGGACGCATGATTATTCACTCCTCTCGAAAGAAAGCCCGGCTTCGCACTCATCGGCTGTCGATGATTAGGAAAGACGCGAGCCATAAAACAGGGCCAGGATCGTCAATCCGCCCCGCAGGGTTTTGGTCCGGTGGGGCGGCTACGAAATTCCGTCCGTGTGATCACTTGGCCTGATAAATCACGCTGGGCGTGAAATAGGCCGCCGGGTACTTGGGGTCAGCGACGTGAGCCACCACTGCCGGTTCGCTGGGGGTGGCCGCGTGAATCACGGTCGGCTCGAAATGGGCGGCGGGATACTTCGGGTCAGGCGCATGGGTCTGGGCGGCGGGCGCGGCGACGCTGGATTTGCCAACCAGGGCGGCGTCGCTGTAGATCACGCTCGGCTTGAAGTCATAGGCCGGATACTTGCTGTCCTCGCTAGCCATCGCGGGCGCCGTGATGACGGTGCCTAGGAAAAGAGTCGTCCCAAGAGCTTTCAGATTCGCTTTCATAAATCTCCTCTATTGCTTGCTTTAATTGTGGTTTGGGTGGAAAAACACGAGCATGACATGACGACTGCCCGAATCAAACTCCCGGCGGGAAGTCCCAGATCACCGGCCCATGCCGATTCTCCAGTCCGGGCGGCCATCACCCTTCGTGATGACATTGGTACTTTATCCGAAAACAACGAACTGCGGAATTCACCCGAAGTCCGCGAGGAATCCAATCCCGCCCAGCGGCGGACCACCGGCGTTTCCATCGGCTCCGACTCCGCTCAGCCAATGGGAACGCCGGTAGTCCGCCAATTCCGGGAAATTGCTTTCGGCCACATCCTAAGTCCCGGCGGCCAGCACATCCAAAATCCGCGCCGCCGCCTGGCCATCCCAAAGCTCGGGCCGACGGCCCTGTTTGCCCCGGCCCGCCAGAATGGCCCGCGCCTCCGCCACGATGCGCACCGGATCGACGCCCACCACGGTGTTGGTGCCCTCGGTCACGGTGACGGGGCGCTCGGTGTTCTCGCGCAAGGTCAGGCAGGGCACGCCCAGCGCCGTGGTTTCCTCCTGCAAGCCGCCGCTGTCGGTCATCGCCAAACGGGCGTCCTTGAACAAATTGAGGAAATCCATGTAGGACAAGGGCTGAGTCAAAACCATGCCGCCCGGGACTTCGATTCCGAACTTTTGCAGGTTGCTCCGGGTGCGGGGATGGACCGGGAAAATCAGCGGCAGTTCAGCGGCCACCTCGGCCAAAGCGCCCACGATGCCAGCGAATACCGCCGGATCGTCCACGTTGGAGGGCCGGTGCAGCGTCACCACGCCGTAGTCCGGGCGGCTTTGCTTGAGCGCCGTGGTGCTGAACGACTCCGGCGGCATCCGGCCAATCTTCTCCACTTGATGGAACAGGTTGTCGATCATCACATGGCCGACGAAGTGGATGCTGTCCCTAGGCTTGCCCTCGGCCAGCAGGTGGTTCAAGCCGCTCTTCTCGGTGACGAAGAACCAGTCGGTGATGGCGTCCGTCACCAGGCGGTTGATTTCCTCCGGCATGGCCCTATCGCCGCTGCGCAGGCCCGCCTCGACGTGGGCCACCTTGATGTGCAGCTTCTTGGCGACGATGGAGCAAGCCAGGGTGGAATTCACATCGCCCACCACCATGACGATGTCGGGCCGGTCCTTGAGGCAAATCTCCTCGAAGCGGACCATGATCTTGGCGGTCTGCTCGGCATGGGAGCCGCTGCCGACCTCAAGGTGGTAATCGGGCTTGGGGATTTCCAGTTCCTCGAAAAAAACGTCGCTCATCTCCTTGTCGTAGTGCTGGCCGGTATGCACCAGCTTGGTCTCGAAAGGGTAAGCGCCGCGCCGCAGCTCCCGCATGATGGGGGCGATCTTCATGAAGTTGGGGCGGGCACCGGCGACGATAAATAGCTTCTTCCTGGCTTCGGGCGAATTCACGGGCAAAGGCTCCTTGGGGGTTGAATCGAATGCGTTCATCGTACTTGATCGAAGCCGAATTGCGGCAAAAACAAAGGGATAACACCCCCTCAAGGAATGTTATCCCTAACCAGCGCCGAAACGCTATCCGTTAAAACAACCCAAAAATCCGCCCGTTATCATCCACATCAATATGCTCCGCCGCCGGTTTCTTCGGCAGGCCCGGCATGGTCATCATGTCGCCCGCGATGGCGACGATAAAGCCCGCGCCGTTGGCGAGCCGCACCTCGCGGATATGCACGGTATGGCCGGTGGGCGCACCCTTAGCACCGGGGTCGGTGGAAAAGGACATCTGGGTCTTCGCCATGCAGATAGGGTATTGGCCGTAATCCACGTTCCAGGTTTCCAATTGCTGCTTGACCTTGGCCTCGGCGGTCACTTGACCCGCGCCATAAATCTTGGTGGCGATGGTTTCGATCTTCTGCCACAACGATGCGCCGTCGGCATATACGAACTGATGCTGGCCGGGCCGCTCGTCCACGATGGCGGCGACGGTACGAGCCAGTTCCTCAGCGCCCGCGCCGCCATGCGCCCAATGCTTCGCCAGCACCACCGGCACGCCCAGCGCTTCGCATTTCTCCCGCAGCAGGGCGACTTCCGCCTCGGTGTCGAAGGTGAAATGGTTGATGGAGACCACGCACGGCAGGTGGTAATGCTCCTGGATATTGCGGACGTGCTTCTCCAGGTTCGCCAGTCCTTTTTCCAACGCGGCCAGATTTTCCTGATTCAGCTCTTCTTTCTTCACGCCGCCGTGGAACTTGAGCGCCCGGATGGTCGCCACCAACACCACCGCCGCCGGCTCCAGTCCCGCCATCCGGCACTTGATGTCGATGAACTTCTCCGCGCCCAGGTCGGCCCCGAAGCCGGCTTCAGTCACGACATAATCAGCCAGCTTGAGCGCCGTCTTGGTGGCGGTGACGGTGTTGCAGCCGTGGGCGATGTTGGCGAAGGGACCGCCGTGGATGATGGCGATGTTGTTTTCGAGGGTCTGCACCAGATTCGGCTTGATGGCGTCCTTGAGCAGCGCGGCCATGGCCCCGTGGGCGTTGAGGTCGCGGGCGTAGATGGGGGTTTTGCCGTCGGCCTTGTAGCCGATGATGATGCGGCCCAGGCGCTCCTTCAAATCCTTGAGTCCGGTCGCGAGGCACAGGATCGCCATCACCTCGGAGGCCACCACGATGTCGAAACCATCCTCGCGGGCGTAGCCGTTGCCGGGTCCGCCCATGCCGATGACGATCTTGCGGAGCGCCCGGTCGTTCATGTCCACCACCCGCTTCCACTGCACCCGACGCGGGTCGATGTGGAGTTCGTTGCCGTGGGTGATGTGGTTGTCGATCATCGCCGCGAGGAGGTTATGGGCCACCCCGATGGCGTGGAAGTCGCCGGTGAAATGCAGGTTGATGTCCTCCATCGGCACCACCTGGGCATAACCGCCGCCCGCCGCGCCGCCCTTCACGCCGAAGCACGGCCCCAGGGACGGCTCACGCAGGCACATGATGGTTTTCTTGCCGATGCGGTTGAGCGCGTCGCCCAGGCCCACCGTGGTGGTGGTCTTGCCCTCGCCCGCCGGGGTCGGGCTGATGGCCGTCACCAGCACCAGCTTGCCGTCCGGCTTGGCCTCTAGCGATTTGATGTATTCCAAGGACAGCTTGGCCTTGTAGTGGCCGTAGGGGTCGAGATGCTCCGCCGGGATGCCCAGCTTTTCTTTCGCCAGGTCGATGATAGGCAGCATTTTGGCTTGTTGGGCGATTTCGATATCGGACATCGGGGTTCCTTTATGAATGGTCGTTGATGTTGAGGCGTGATTGTGAGAATCGCGGGGGCGGAACCCGCCATGTGTTCAAGGATGAGGATTCTACCAAGTTGGCGAATGCTAAGCAGCACGCCAGAAAATCAACCGTATCCATACCGAAACAAAAAGCATCTACAAGCCATTTAAAGACTCCTGATGGAGACACCTTAATCGGCGGTAGAGTAAATGAACCGCCTGAACCACCAGCCAACCGGGCGTTGAAACGCCCGGCTATGCTCATAAGGCCGCTGCGCGGCCCCACCTATCCGAGTCGGAATTCTGGAGATGGGTTTAATTGATTTATCCCGTTGGGAGCGCGGGCCTCTGGCCCGCGAGCGGGAACCAGACGCAATTCTGTAAAAATCTACACTTGCAAGCCCCTTGACGCCCCTTATTGGCGCAAGCCCGCCCGCATCGGTGCGGGTGGTCCCACCCGGCCTTCAACCCACCGATTTAACCGCCCCGCCCCGCCATGGCCCACCCCCCCGTGGCATGGTTTCTGCTGAACCAGCATCAACACACCACGCCGCGCACCAAACATGGCGGCGACGCACCCCGGCGGGATGCGGCGGTTTTTTTGAGCAAGGAATCAAGTCACTAAGGGGAAACGGTTTTGGCGATACTCGCAGGCATCGAACACAACACATATTACCGGTACGACCGGCCCGTCACGCTCTCGCCCCACGTCGTCCGGCTGCGTCCCGCGCCCCATGCGCGGACGCCCATCCACGAATACCGACTCCACATCGAACCGGCCAACCACCGGATTTACTGGCAGCAAGACCCCTTCGGCAACACCATCGCCCGGGTGGTGTTCCCGGAGAAGGTCGAGGAGCTGAGGGTCGATGTGCATCTGGTGGCGGAAATGACCGTCATCAATCCCTTCGACTTCTTCGTCGAAAGCTACGCCGAGAATTACCCCTTCGAATACGATCCGCTGCTGCGCCACGAACTGGAGCCATACTTCGAACTCACCGAAAGCGGCCCCCACCTGATGGCTTGGCTGGCCGGGGTCAATCGCGACAAGCGCCGCATCGTCGATTTCCTGGTGGGGCTCAACACCCGGCTGCAACACGCCATCGGCTACACCATCCGGCTCGATCCCGGCATCCAGACCTGCGAGGAAACCTTCGGCAAAGGCACCGGCTCTTGCCGCGACACCGGCTGGTTGCTGGTGCAGATTCTGCGTCATTTGGGGCTGGCGGCGCGGTTCGTGTCGGGCTATCTCATTCAGCTCACCGCCGACCAAAAATCCTTGGACGGCCCCTCCGGTCCCGAACAGGACTTCACCGACCTGCACGCCTGGGCCGAGGTCTACATCCCCGGCGCGGGCTGGATCGGGCTGGACCCGACCTCCGGCCTGTTCGCGGGCGAGGGCCACATCCCGCTGGCCTGCACGCCCGACGCGGTGAGCGCCGCGCCCGTCACCGGCTTCTCCGACAAATGCGAAGTGTTGGAATTCGAGCACGCCAACATCGTCCGGCGCGTCCATGAAGACCCCCGCGTGACCAAGCCCTACACG
>NZ_JBTEKS010000269.1:0-5942 GCF_054333355.1 Methylomagnum sp.
CACTGGCGAGAGGCTTGACACCGCCATTGGCTTTAGATCTGTTTTGAATCGAGTATACGGTGGTGGGAGTGGGCTTTAGTCCACGATCCGCGTGGCTGTCGCGGGCTAAAGCCCGCTCCCACAGACCCTACAGCCCGTACACCTGAATTGAAAATGCTCTAGCCCCCCGCCGCCTCCCGCAACGCCTCCAATTCCTCCCACCGCCCATAAGCCGTTTCCAGCGCCTTTTCCATCTCCGCCAACTTGGTCTGGCTCCGCAAAATCGCGTCCTTGGCCTGCTGATAAAACCCCGGCTTGCCCATCTCGGCGTTGAGGGCGGCGATGTCGGCCTCCAGCTTCTCGATATTCCCCGGCAGGCTTTCCAATTCCTTCTGCTCCTTGAAGCTCATCTTTCTCGGCTTGCCTGCCGTCGGCTTGGCGGGCGCGGGCTTCTCAGCGGCGGCGGGCTTGGCGGGGGAGGGCGCCGCCATGCCGGAGGCGGGCCGTTGCCGCACCCAATCATCGTAGCCGCCCACGTATTCGTTGACTTGGCCCAAGCCCTCGAAGGCCAGCACGCTGGTGACGAGGTTGTTCAGGAAGGCGCGGTCATGGCTGACCACCAGCACCGGGCCGCTGTAGTCGATGAGCAGTTCTTCCAGCAGGTCCAGGGTGTCGGCGTCCAGATCGTTGGTGGGTTCGTCCAGCACCAGCAGGTTGGCGGGCTGGGTGAACAAGCGGGCCAGCAACAGCCGGTTGCGCTCGCCGCCGGACAGCGATTTCACTGGCTGGCGGGCGCGGTCGGGGGTGAACAGGAAATCCTGTAGATAGCCGATGACGTGGGTGTTGCGGCCATTCACCGTCACCCGGTCGCTGCCTTGGGCCACGTTGTCGATGACCGACGCCTCCTCGTCCAAGGTGGCGCGGTATTGGTCGAAATAGGCGATTTGCAGGTTGGTGCCCAGGCGGATTTTGCCGGAGGTCGGCGCCATCTGCCCCAGCATCAAGCGCAGCAGGGTGGTCTTGCCGCAGCCATTGGGACCGATGATGCCCACCTTGTCGCCGCGCAGGATGGTGGTGGAGAAGCCCTGGATGATGGTCCGCTCGGGATAGGCGAAGCCGACGCCTTCCGCTTCCACCACCAGCTTGCCGGAGCGCTCCGCCTGTTGGATTTGCATACTGGCTTGGCCGGTGCGGACCCGCCGCTCGCCACGTTCGTTGCGCATCTCCACCAAGCGCTTGACCCGGCCCATGTCGCGGGTCCGGCGGGCCTTGATGCCTTGCCGAATCCAGACTTCTTCTTGGGCCAGCTTCTTGTCGAACTCGGCGTTCATCTTGGCTTCCGCGTCCAGCAATTCTTCCTTGCGGCGCAGATAGGTCGGGTAGTCGCCGGGGAAATCGGTCAAGCGGCCCCGGTCAAGCTCGATGATGCGGGTGGCGAGTTTTTGCAGGAACACCCGGTCGTGGGTGATGAAGATGAGCGTGCCCGGCCAGTTCAGTAGGAATTCTTCCAGCCACAGGATGGCGTCCAGGTCCAGATGGTTGGTCGGCTCGTCCAGCAGCAGCACGTCCGGCTGCGAGGCCAGCGCTTTGCCCAGCAGCACCCGGCGCTTGAGTCCACCCGACAGGGTGGCGATGTCGGCGTCGATGGGCAGGCTCAGCCGGGTGAGCAGGTTTTCCACGGTCTTTTCCACATCCCAGGCACCCGCCGCTTCGATGATGTGCTGGCATTCCTCCATTTCCCGCATCATCGCCGTCGGGTCCGCGTCGCCGCCCAGGTGATGGGAAAGATGGTGGAAGCGGCGGACGGCCTCGCCGATCTTGCCCAGCCCGGACGCCACCACGTCGAACACGCTGCCGGAGGTGTCCAGCGGCACTTCCTGCTCAAGCCGGGCCACCCGGCAGCCGTCGGCGTAGGCGAGGTCGCCGTCGTCGGCGTGGATGTCGCCCGCGATGAGCTTGAGCAGGGTGGATTTGCCGGTGCCGTTGCGGCCCACCAGGGCGACCCGTTCGCCTTTTTCCAGGGAGAAGCTGATGCCGTCGAGCAGGGGGTGGCCGTAGCCGAGATGGATGTCGCGTAGGGAGATAAGGGACATGAGAAGGTGGGCCGTGATGAAAAAGGGCCGATTTTACGCTGTTGGGGGGCGGCGTGTTCCAATAGATTTGGTCCGTGGGCGGGGTGATGAGCAAACCGCCACCTAGTATGTTTCATCTCAAACCCACAGGATTATGCGTTCATTGCATAATTCCCTTCCTATTGTTTTAGGTATGGCCTGTCACGCAATTAATTCTCCCACGAAAGGGGTATATATGCCGCGTATGATTGGGCGAGATGGCTTGTGTAGAATCCCATAGCTCCATCAGCGCCTGAAGGATGAACGGATAACATCCCTTGGAGGGGTGTTATCCGTATGCAATACCCACCACTTGGATACAAGGAGGATTTATCCACATGTCCGTCGCCAAGTCCGAGTTGGCCATTCCTAGGGAAACCAGTCTTTCCGCCGAAATGGCTTTATTCATGTTCGCCTGCCTATGCTGCGGCCTGCCGGTTTGGCTGCCGGAGTTTCCGCCCATGGTCGACCTCCCGCAACATGCCGCCCAAGTGGCTTTATTGATTAATCTGCGCGACCCCACGTTTGCCTTCGCCGAGTATTTCAGGGTCAATCTTTTCACGCCTTATCTATTTGGCTATTCCATGATCGCGGCGCTGGCTTATCCCTTCGGGATCGTGGTGGCCTGCAAGGCGGTGGTATCGCTGGCGCTCGCCGCGTTTCCCCTCGCCACGCGCTTTTTCCTGCGGGAAACCGGGGCCGACCCTTATTGGGCTTGGCTGAGTATTCCGGCGTTGTATGGATTCGCTTATCAATGGGGATTCCTTAATTTTCTGGTGGCCGCGCCCCTCGGTTTGGTATTCCTGGGGCTGGTTTGTCGGCAAGGCTTAAGACCGACTTGGCAATCTTCTTTGATTATGGCTATCGCCATGAATCTACTGTTCTTTTCCCACGCCTTGATATTCGCATTCTTTGTGTCGATAGCCGCCCTATATTGGCTATGTTCTGTGAAAAGTATTCGCGAGTTGGGCATGAGGTCATGGCCTGTGTTGACTGTCATGCCGATGGCTATCGTCTGGGTGGCGATTTCTCGTGCCCACCCGATGTCCGTAGCGACCGTCACCTTTTGGGATTTGGGCTTGAATAACAGCATTGATCCGTATTACGTATCCACTGCGACATGGAGTAATCCGGTATATCCGGGCTGGGGAAGAATATCCGGTTTCATTCCTAGGTTGCTTGGCCTTCGACCCGATCCAGTGAGTTTTATGAGTGGGGTATTCCTATTCCTGATTCCGGTATTGGCCGGTGGCCGAGTTGCCAAGTCCAAACGGCGACTGATTCCTCCGGGAGTGTGTGCGCTGGTGTTGTTGTTCGTCCCTAGCTTTGTGTTTGGCACCGGGTTTGTATTTCAAAGATTCACTTTATTCGCCCTGCCGTTTTATTTGGGTGCTTTGGATTTTCCGAAGCGGACCATCGGCGGCTATCAAAAAAACCTGAGATATCTGGTGCCTGTGATCGCTTTCGCCTGGATTGGCATGGTCGCCCACCATGCCCGGTTGATCGACCGGGAGGCCGGGAGCTTTGGGGAAATATTGGGGATGATGGAGCCGGGCGGACGGGCCTTGTCCATAGTATTAGCGAGGGACGATTCGGTGTCTATCGCACCCACTTTCATCAGTTATCCCGCTTGGTATTCCGCCATTAAGCGGGGTATCACGGACCCTAGCGCGGCAGGGTTCATCCAGATGCCGGTGGCGTTTTTGCCGGGGAAAATTCCGTCGGCCAGGGTCATGGAGTTCGATTGGAATCCAGACCGATTCGACTGGAATAAACATAATGGCGGCGAATACGATTATTTTGTGATTCGCGCCAAGGCCGATCCGGGGGGCTTGTTATTCAGGGATGCGCCTTGTGGGATTAATAAGGTCGCTCAGGTGGGGTTGTGGTATCTATACCATTACGATAAGGGGTGCCGCGATTAACTCATTAAATCGTTCCCACGCTCGGCGTGGGAATGCATCCTATACAGCATATCCATCAACCGTCTACCCAAGCAACGCTGATTGCTTAACGCGGCACACGCACCGCCAATTCCCGCCGCTCTTCCGCACTAATCCGCTCAGTGATCGGCCAATACTCATTCACCACCCGCCGGTCCCCATCCGCCACGGCAATATAAGCGATACCGTGCCCGGCGGCGGCGCGGTGGCGGGCGACCAGGATTTGCGAAGGCGTTTGCCCCGGTGGTACGGCAGCGCTAGGATAAAACCCGATAACTCCGCCTCGCCGCAGTAATAAAGGATGAAACATCGCCTGAAAATAAGCCTGCTGCTTGGCCTCGCTCCATACCTCCACATAGGGAAACTCCACCGTCGCCAATATCAGCGACATATCCCACCACGCCATATCCACAAAATTCATGGTTTGCTTGAGCTTATAGCGCCGCAGTTCCCCTTGCGCGGTGGTGAGGAAATCCCGGACGCCGCCGGTTTCCGCGGCGTAGTCAGGGGCTAAAGCGCCCAGCGTGTCCCAGTGAATGCCATCGAAACCCATCTGCTTGATAGCCGGTGCCCAGGTGGCGACTTGATGTCTGGCCCAGGCGCCGTTGAGGAAATAACAGGGGAAATGGCCCGCGTGGCGATGCCAGACGCCGTTGTGCATCAGCGGGAAAATCTGGCGGGCCGGGTTGGCCCAGGTGGTTTCCTCGGCCCCGACCGCCTGCACATAGGCCCAGGCGCGGCCATGCTGGCGGTGGATTTCGTCGATATAAGTGGTGAGCGTCGCCCGGCAGATTTCCCGCTTGTGGAAAAACGGGTCGGTCCAGCGCGTGCCTTGGGTTGGGGTGGAATAGTCGGCGAACCAGTCGTAAAGCTGGAACTCGCGGATGCCGAAATCGCGGGCCATGGTGCGGATGCGGTTCCGGGCTTCGCTGTCGCTTTGGCAGTGGAAGGCGGTGAGATAGCCGTACTCGCCGGTGAGTCCCAGCGCACCGACCGCCGAAACATGCAAAAACATCAGCAGCCCGAGGGCCGGGAAAAGCTGTTTCAATGGCGTCATTAAGTCTCCTCCTGAGATGGTCAATCCAGCCGGTTGAATGCGCCCCGCGAACATGGGCGCGGACTTTTTAGGGTCAATGCATTAAGGTTGCGACTCGAATCATTCGTCCGGTTCGAGCCGTAACCCGTCCCGCAGAACTTCCCCTACACGCTTGGGGAAGCGGCGGACTCATGCGTATGTTGCCCCGCTGCCCCGCGTCTACAATTACTCCGGTCGGGTTGCTTGTTCGAGCCATGTTCCGTGGCCGGTCCCGGCTTACGATAGCGCTTATAGTGTTCCATGAAAAATCCCGTAACCATTCCGCAACCCGGTTCCCCCGCCATTGATTCAAGCCCCACGGAACCGGATTTCCCCATTGTGGGCATCGGCGCGTCCGCGGGCGGCATTCCCGCCCTGGAGGCATTCTTTGAGCGGCTCGGTTCGGGCGGCGGCATGGCCTTCGTCGTCATTCTGCACCTTTCCCCGGAACACGAAAGCCATCTGGCCGAGGTGATCGGCAACCGGACCCAGCTCCCGGTGACGCAGGTCAACGAGCCGGTTAAGCCCGAGCCGGATCATGTCTACATCATCCCGCCCGCCCATGCGTTGGTCCTGATGGATGGCTGCATCGTGCCCGCCGCGCCGCCCCCTCATCAACGGACGCCCACCGCCATTGATCGGTTTTTCCATTCCTTGGCCGACTATCGCCGCCACCGCGCCGCCGCCGTGGTCCTGTCCGGCGCGGGGCATGACGGGACGGACGGTTTGCGTCGGATTCGGGAGCGGGGTGGCTTGGTGATCGTGCAGGAGCCGTCGGAGGCCGAGTACGAATCCATGCCCCAGGCCGCCATCGACGCCTCGCTGACCGATTTG
>NZ_JBTEKS010000270.1:0-5906 GCF_054333355.1 Methylomagnum sp.
TCGTTCGAGCCGACCATCGACTACGTGGTGACGAAAGTCCCGCGCTTCACCTTCGAGAAATTCCCCCAGGCCGACGACCGCCTCACCACCCAGATGAAATCGGTGGGCGAAGCCATGGCGATTGGCCGGACCTTCCAAGAATCGCTGCAAAAGGCGCTGCGGAGTCTCGAAATCGGCGTGGATGGCTTGGTGGAAAAGCTGGACGTGGCCGAAGAGGACATGGCCGGGACACTGATTCGCGAACTGCGCCATCCCGGCCCAGCCCGGATTTTCTACGTGGCTGACGCCTTCCGGCAGGGTTGGAGCATCGAAGAGGTCTTTGAACACAGCAGCATCGACCCGTGGTTCCTCGCCCAAATCGAAGACTTGGTGGCAACGGAACAGGCGCTCAAGTCGCGCATCCTCGCCAGCCTGTCGGCGGATGATCTGTTCTGCCTGAAACGCCAGGGCTTCTCCGACTCGCGGCTGGCCCGCATCCTGGAAAGCTCCGAAGCCGAAGTCCGCGCTGCCCGCCGTCGCTTGGGGGTTCGGCCCGTGTACAAGCGCATCGACTCCTGCGCGGCGGAATTCGCCACCTCCACGGCTTACCTCTATTCCACCTACGAGGAGGAATGCGAAGCCGCGCCCACCGACCGCCAGAAAGTCATCGTGCTGGGCGGCGGTCCCAACCGCATCGGCCAGGGCATCGAGTTCGACTATTGCTGCGTCCACGCGGCGATGGCGCTGCGGGAAGATGGCTACGAAACCATCATGATCAACTGCAACCCGGAGACGGTCTCCACCGACTTCGACACCTCCGACCGGCTGTATTTCGAGCCGCTGACCTTGGAGGACGTGCTGGAAATCATCCATCTGGAACAGCCGATGGGCGTCATCGTGCAGTACGGCGGGCAGACCCCGCTGAAACTGGCGCGGGCGCTGGAAGCGGCCAATGCGCCCATCATCGGCACGTCGCCCGATTCCATCGACTTGGCGGAAGATCGCGAGCGCTTCCAAAAATTGGTGGACCGCTTGGGGCTGAAACAGCCGCCCAACCGCACCGCCCGTTCCCAGGACGAGGCCGTGCGTTGCGCCAACGAAATCGGCTATCCGCTGGTGGTGCGGCCTTCCTACGTGCTGGGCGGGCGGGCGATGGAGATTGTCTTCAATGACGAGGACTTGCGGCGCTACATGCGCGAAGCCGTCAGCGTGTCCAATGAATCGCCGGTGCTGCTGGACCGCTTCCTGGACGACGCCATCGAAATGGACGTGGACGCGGTGTGCGACGGCCAGCGGGTGGTAATCGGCGGCTTGATGCAGCACATCGAGCAAGCGGGCGTGCATTCCGGCGACTCGGCCTGTTCCATTCCGCCTTACGACCTCAGCCCGGAAATTCAGGCGCAGGTCCGCGAGCAGGTGGAAAAACTGGCGAGAGCCTTGGGCGTGGTCGGCTTGATGAACATCCAGTTCGCCATCCAGGGCAGCGATGTCTACATCCTCGAAGTCAACCCGCGTGCCTCCCGCACCGCGCCGTTTGTGTCCAAGGCGACGGGCCGTCCGCTGGCGAAAGTCGCCGCCCGCTGCATGGTCGGCAAGACCTTGGAAGAGCAGGGCATTACCGAAGAACTCATCCCCGAGTATTTCTCGGTGAAAGAAGCGGTGTTCCCGTTCATCAAGTTCCCCGGCGTCGATCCACTTTTAGGGCCGGAAATGAAATCCACCGGCGAAGTGATGGGCGTGGGCGTGACCTTCGGCGAGGCGTATGCCAAGGCTCAACGCGCCGCCAGCGTGAAATTGCCCCGCAGCGGCAACGTGCTGATTAGCGTCCGCGAGACCGACCGGCAGAAGATGATTCCCATCGCCCGCGATTTGTTGGCGCATGGCTTCCAACTGGTGGCGACCCGTGGCACGGCCAAGGTCTTGCAGGACGCGGGCGTGCCCTGCGCCATCGTCAACAAGGTGTACGAGGGCCGACCGCATATCGTGGACATGATTAAAAACGGCGAGCTGCAATTCATCGTCAATACCACGGAAGGCAAGAAGTCCATCGCCGACTCCTTCACCATCCGCCGTCAGGCTTTGCAGCAGCAGGTTACGTACACGACCACGGTTTCCGGGGCACGGGCGACCTGTTACGCTTTGAAGGAACTGGATGCGGGGGATGTGAATTGTTTGCAGGATTTGCATCGGAGTTTGATTGGGGCTTAAATCCCGCCATTCATTACCCTCGTGAGCTACTCAAAGAATATCTCCCCGGTTGGATGGTATCTCGCTTCATACCTAATCCGGTTTATTGAGCTAGCCGACGAGGGTAATGACGATCCAGAAAATCGGTTTATCACTTGGGAAAATACCATACTCGTTAAGGCCGAGAATCTGGATGAGGCGTTTGATAAAACGGTTCAATTTGCGATGGAATGCACTGAACCGTACAAAGGCGGTCCCAATGCCATCGACGTTCAATGGGTTTTTGAAGGCGTGACCGAATTACTGCCTATTTACGAAGAGCTTGCGGATGGGTCGGAAATAATGTGGGCAGATCATAACCCCAGAAAACTTAAGAACATCCGCAAGCTAGTCAGGCAAAAAGGCGAGTTTTACCAGTAGAAAGGTAGTCTTCGCCATATCAAAATTTGTGGGCTAAAAATAGTCCCGTATCAACTAACACTCGCAGTTAAAACAACGGATTCGTAAGGAAGTCGAAATCATGCAAAAAGTACCCCTGACCCTGCGCGGTGCCGAGAAACTCCGCGAAGAACTCACCCACCTGAAAACCGTCATGCGCCCGAAAATCACCCAGGCCATCGCCGAAGCGCGTGCCCACGGGGATTTGAAGGAAAACGCCGAATACCACGCCGCCCGTGAGCAGCAGAGTTTCGCGGAAGGCCGGATTAAGGAAATCGAGGCTAAGCTGTCGAATTGCCAGATTATCGACGTGACCACGTTGAATGCCCACGGCAAAGTGGTATTCGGGGCGACGGTGGATTTGGCCGACGCGGATACCGGCGACGAGGTGACTTATCAGATTGTCGGCGAGGACGAGGCGGATATTAAGCAGGGGAAGATTTCGGTGACTTCGCCGATTGCCCGTGCCCTGATTGGCAAGAAGGAAGGCGATGTGGCGGTGGTGCAGGCACCGGGCGGGACGCGGGAATATGATATTTGTGCGGTGAAGTATATTTGAGGCTTCAAATATAGCCTTACCCTGATTTCACGGCCATGCAAGATAATCGCCATGAATCTGGTTTTGTCGCGGGCACCCCGGTTTGGACTGACCGGGGTTTGGTGCCTATTGAACAAATAAAAATCGGGGATTCGGTATTATCGAGATCGGAGGAAGGACGCGGTGAGCGGGAGTTCAAGCGTGTGCGAAGAACCCTTATCCACGATAACTTACCTATTACTTTAGTAAATTACGTAATCACTTGGCCGAACAATGACCCACAAAATAAGTGGGATGAATATCATTACAGGGATGACTATCTCTTCGTAAGTGATCATCTTCAGTTTTGGGTTAGGGATGATTTCGATACAGACGAGGGATGCTGGAAATCCACTGGTTGGCTGGTTTACGGAGAACCTTTGAGTTTGATGACCGATAAAATAGCTTATGTTGGTCAAGATATGCATTTATGTGCGACTGACATAGCCAGTATCGGCTGGATTTCTTATCACGATCAAGAATTTCCTGACTTTTGTGTTGATTTCGGTTCAAAGGGTAAGGCGAAGTGGCCTCTTAATACTAAGAGGCGCAAGCCTACAAATAGACAGGTAACGCGCTGCGTATATAACCTTGAAGTCGAAGATTTCCATACCTTTTATGTCAGTGATGAAGGTGTCTGGGTTCACGATGCAAGCCCGCCGGTTTCCCAAGCGGGCGCGTGAAAGCCAAGGCTTATTTCTTATCGGGATTCTTCCGATAAATCGCCACAATATGCCCAATCGCCTGAATTAATTCCGCCCCGGTATTTTCCAATATTTCCTCAATCATTGATTTCCTATCGTCCCGGTCGGCTGCATTCACCCGGACTTTAATCAATTCATGGTGGTCGAGAGCCAGATTGATTTCATTCAATACCGCCGGGGTAATACCATGCTGGCCGGTAATGACCACAGGATTCAGGGCATGGGCCTTGGCTTTCAGGAATTTCTTCAGTTCCGATTTCACGCAATATCCTCAATAACAGTTATTCATTAATTTTCCCACCCTTATGGCCCGAAGCCGAAGCAGCGGACGCTGGTTGTCCGAACATTTCTCCGACGAATACGTAAAACAGGCCCAAGCCCAAGGCTACAGGTCGCGGGCGGTCTTCAAGTTGAAGGAGTTGGACGAGCGCGAGCGCCTGTTCAAACCCGGCATGGTGGCGCTCGATCTGGGGGCCGCGCCCGGCGGATGGTCGCAATACGCCGCCGAGCGGATCGGAAAAAGCGGCAAGATTATAGCCCTCGACCTCCTGCCCGTGGAAGAAATCCCCGGCGTGACCTTCATCCTGGGTGATTTTCGGGAGGAGGACATCCTCGCCCAACTCGTGGCCGAATTGGCGGGCCGTCCGGTGGATGTGGTGCTGTCCGATATGGCCCCGAACATGAGCGGCAACCGCGTGGTGGACCAAGCGCGGGGAATGCACCTCGCCGAATTGGCGCTGGAAACGGTCCGGGAAGTGTTGAAGCCGGGTGGGGCGTTCGTGACCAAAATTTTCCAGGGGCCGGATGTGGATGCGTATGTGAAGGAGGTTCGCTGCCTGTTTGGTAGTGTGGCGGTGCGGAAGCCTAAGGCTTCGCGGGATCGGAGCCCCGAGGTTTATTTGGTGGGAAGGTCAAGGAAAAAGTAGGCAGTAGTCGCATACTGCTGTATCTAGCATCGCTTGAACCAGCTTCGGAGATTCAAACCATGGCAAGCGTAAGCGTGAACCAACTGGATGACGCCGCCTACCTGCGGTTGCGGGCGCGGGCGGCGGCGCATGGCGTGTCGGTGGAGGAAGAAGCCCGAATTATCATTGAGGCAGCCGTTACTACCTCCCCGCCAGAACGGCTGGGCGACCTCGCCTTGAGCCTGTTCGGCCCAACCCACGGCGTGGACCTGGAATTGCCCCGGCGCGGCCCGCACGAACCTATGGGTTTCCCGGAATGATTCTGCTGGACACAAATATCGTCTCGGAAGTCATGAAACCCATCCCGTCCCCCGTCGTGCTGGCGTGGCTGAACCAGCAGCCGCTCAGCACACTCTTCGTTTCTGCGGTGACGATAGGCGAAATCGAATATGGACTGAGGATTCTGCCTATCGGTAAGCGGCGTTCGACGCTTCAAGAGCGGTTCGAGCGTTTTCTGCAAGGGGGATTCACCCGGCGCATCCTCGGATTTGATGAAGCGGCAGCCCGGAGCTATGGCGAACTAATGAGCCATCGCAAAGCGTTGGGTCGCCCCATGAGCATTCCCGACGGACAAATCGCTGGGATTGCCCGGTCCAACGGATGCACCCTTGCCACCCGCAACATTGCCGATTTCGAAGCCTGCGGGATTCATCTCATCAATCCTTTTGAGATATAGACCGGGGCACGGAATACAGGCCCGTTTGTCCCTCAATGCCGCTCCCGACTCAACGGCACCGCGCCCGGTTTCACCAACGGCGGCGGTAAATTGTCGCCCAGGTCCAACTCCAATTCCCCCGTTTCACTTCCCAAACGTGGCCACGCATTCAGCACCGCCTTGACCAGCGTCGCCAACGGAATGGCGAAGAACACCCCCCAGAAACCCCACATCCCGCCGAAGAACAGAATGGCGACGATAATCGCCACCGGGTGCAGATTCACCACCTCCGAGAACAGCAGCGGAATCAACACCACCGCGTCCACCGCCTGGATGATGGAATAGGCCAGGATCAGATACCAGAAATCGTCATTGATGCCCCACTGGAAGAAGGCCACGAT
>NZ_JBTEKS010000271.1:0-5899 GCF_054333355.1 Methylomagnum sp.
CGGCACCTGGTCGGTGCTGGTGGGCTTGGAAAAGGCGGGCTTGTCGAAGGACGATCCGTCCATCCGCAGGGCCGTGGCTTGGTTGAAGAGCGTGCAATGCGCCGATGGTGGCTGGGGTGAGGATAATTTCACTTACCACGATGCCAGCGAAGATAAGCGCGGGCGGTTCCATACGCCGATGGCGTTCCATACGGCCTTGGCGTTGTTGGCCCTAATGGCGGCGGGCGAGGCGGATTCGCCGGAAGTCGCCGCCGGGGTGGATTATCTGCTGCGGAATCAGAAGGCGGATGGCTTCTGGGAGGATGGCTATTTCAACGCGCCAGGGTTCCCAAAAGTGTTTTACCTGAAGTACCACGGCTACGATAAGTTCTTCCCGCTGTGGGCGTTGGGGCGGTATCGGAACGAGCGGGCGGCATAAGGATTCCTGATTAGCAAGGAACTTCATTCGTCGTTCCGGCAGGGATGCCGGAACCCAGCGTCCAAGGACGGCTAGCTGGCGGGCACTGTCGCTGCTTGCCTCAAGCGACTGAAGTTGCGGAAGCTTGCCATCCCTGGACGCTGGATACCGGCATCCTTGCCGGTATGACGGACTCTTCGGTAACGGAATGAAGCTCCTTGCTAATCAAGTAAGGATTAGGAGCGCGGCTAACTTGGCCGCGTTCCCTAAACGATGGGGCTGCTATGTGCTATATGGTGCTACTCAGTACGGATTCCCCAGAAGATTTATCGGCTAATAACGACAGGCTGATTGCCTTTAGTCGAGAATTACCAGGACTGCCAGAGGAGACATTTCTTACCCACCCAAACAAGTGGTTTGTAAGTTCCGCACATGGTTGTAGCTGTGGCCTCCGCCATCTGTGCATAGAGAGCGTAGAGCTTGGTTTTAATAAGCCGGTAGATTGGTACTCGGAAGACGCCGAGGCTATTGAAGCAACGCTGAAATTTACAGCCATCGTCAGGCTTTTGGTTCAACAAGGCGCACAGGTGGAGTGTATAGACGCATGGGCAAGTGAAACTGAGCCCGCGAATTTATCGGGGACTATCCAAGTTAATTTATCCGAAATAGCCGACGCCGAATTTCGGTTCTTTGAAAATCACCGCTTTATGTTTGGGCTGAATGCTAAGAATTAGGCTTTAGAAGCCGAATAAGCACCCAAACAAAAGTTGTAGTCCTGTATGGTGAGTGTTCATTGTTCCCACACTCGGGTTGGGAACGATGAATGAGGATATTAAATCACTCAATATAAAGGACTGCCAATAACTTTAATCCAAGTATCATAATGCTAGTTCCAATTGGGAGTTTATGCAAAACGGCTTATCAAGTTAGAGAATTCTTGAAAAGCAATGGAGTTCAACACCACTCATACCCATACGACTGGACAGTCACATCATTCTTGGCACTACAAAAAACCCTTGCCAAAGACTTCGATGTCAACCAGGCATTAAGCGAAGAAAATCTTAAGATAAGCCAGTTTGGAACCGTATACGACGAGTATACCGGACTGTGCCACAATCATGAACTTATTAGCGTAAATAGCTTACCTCAGGAAATCAAAGACGGTGGCTTCAACGACAACGGAATTCCTTTAGCCTTACTCAAGGGCGATGATATATCCAAAGTCAAAGGACGATTAAATCACGCCTACGAAAACCTTGAAAAACTAAAAAGCTGCGATAAAAAGATTGGCTTCGTTCGCTGGCGGAAGGTTAGATATCTTGATCATGAACTGACCGATACATTCCAAGATGAAAGCATTACGGGCCTGGCGAATATCCTGTCGGCGTTTTTAGGGCACGAACATTTTTCCATTCTCTCAGTTGTAGCAAGCGCCACCACAGACCCTTTTCCTGTCGAGGACATTATGGTTTCTTACAATCCTGAGCAATTTGGCATAGCGGCGGTAATAAAGGAGAGAAGGGGATTCAACGGGGACGGCACCAAAGATTACAGGGGTGATACAATATCGTGGAATTATCTGCTATCAAAATATATTAGTGAAGAAAACATTTCCTTGGATTAATACTAATTAGCGAGAAATCACAGTAATTATTAGTCAGGAATCATTGCCTTGCACACTCAGCCAGCGTATCCCAGATGGAATGTACATGAATCCGGGAAGTGCGCGGCACGGAATACCTCGTAGCTCCTTGCTCCACCTATGGCTCCTCAACAACGGTATGCCTCCCTCGGCCTCCTAGTCGCCCTCCCCGCCGAAGCCCAGCCCCTCCACCCCCGCAAACTGGACTTCACCGACCTCACCCAAACCGCCGAAGGCCACCACCTCATCGTGTCCGGGGCCGGTTCCGACAATGCCCAGCAAGCGGCTTCCCGCTTGGTGGAACAAGGCGTTGCGGGTCTCATCAGTTGGGGCTGTGCCGGTGCCTTGGCCCCCGATTTAAAGCCCGGTGATTTGATTGTTCCAGAACGCATCCACGGCGCGGACGGCACCGGATACGCCACCGATACCGATTGGCGTCGCCGATTCCTGCAAGCGCTCTCCCCCGCCATGCCAATTAAACGAGGCCAACTCGCCGAAAGCCGCCACGTCGTCCCCGGCCCGGCGGAAAAGCAAGCCTTGTTCGCCGCCACGAACGCCGCCGCCGTGGACATGGAAAGCGCCGCCGTCGCCCGCGTGGCCCAGAGCCATGGCCTGCCCTTTCTTGCGGTGCGGGCCATTGCCGACACGTCCGCCATGGCCATGCCCGCCGCCGTGCTGGTGGCCCTCAATCCCCGTGGCGATGTCCGCCTGGGCAAACTACTGGCCCACCTCGCCCGCCATCCCGCTCAGGTGGGCGAACTGATACGATTAGGCCGGGCCTTCGGCGCTGCCGTGGGCACCTTGCGCCGCGTCCGCCAAGCAGCGGGCACCGATTTCTGTTTCCCGCCACGCTGAGCGGGCGAAACCCCTTTCTCCGCCGACAACCCGATGAGCCAAACCTCCGACCGCCTCCTGATCCGCGCCCTCCATGGGTGGGAAGCCAACTTCCTCCGCTATCCCTGGCTGGTGATCCTGTTGTTCCTGATCGCCTGCGGATTCACGCTCCGCTACACCATGGACAATCTGAAAGTCGATACCAACACGGCTGACATGATTTCCACGGACCTGCCCTTCCAGAAGAACCGCCTGCAATTGGAAGCGGCCTTCCCCCAGGATATCGGCACCATTCTTCTGCTAGTGGAAGGCAGCACGCCGGAAACCACGGCGGAGGCCGTCCGGCGCATCGGCGCGGCGGCGCGGGCGGACACCGCCGAATTCAAGTCCGTCTATCTCCCCGACGACAGCGAATTCTTCGCCAAGAACGGCCTGCTGTATCTCAGTCCCAAGGAACTGGAAGACGTCACCAATCAAATCGCCAGCGCTCAGCCGTTCATAGGCCGCATCGCCGAGGACAACACCTTGCGCGGCCTGTTCGGCATCGTCGGCGACGCGCTCACCGAGGGCGCCAAGAACGGCCTGGACCTCGACATCAACCCGATGCTCGGCAAAATCCGCGAGGCCGTCAGCGCCGCCGCCGCAGGCCAGCCCTACCGGGTCTCCTGGCGGCAATTGATGTCGGCCCGCGCCAGCGGTTTGGGCGTGACCAAGCGCTTCATCATCCTCACGCCGGTCATGCACTTCGACGAGTTGATGCCCGCCGAAAAATCCATCGCGGCCATCGACAAGATTTTGGCCGACACCCTGCGCGGCGATTTGGCGGACGTGAAGGTGCGGAAGACCGGCGAGGTGGTGCTGGAATATGAGGAAATGCAGACCATCAGCACCGGCGTGTCGGTCGCCAGTATCGCCTCGTTGATCCTGGTGTGTGCGACGCTGTGGTTCGCTTACCGCTCCCTCAAGCTGATGTTCGCCACCTTCGTGTCGCTGAGCATGGGGCTGATTTTCTCCTTGGGATTCGCGACCGTCGCCATCGGTCAGTTGAACCTGATTTCCATCGGCTTCGCGGTGCTGTTCATCGGCATGGGCGACGCCTATTCCTCCCATTTCTGCCTGCGCTATCGGGAGCTGGTGCTGCGCGGCAAATCCCAGCGCGACGCCCTGCGGGAAACCCTCGCCTCCACCGGCTCGTCGCTGATTCTCAGCGCCATCACCGCCGCCATTGGCCTGTATTCCTACATCCCGACCAAATACTCCGGCGTGGCGGAACTGGGCATCATCGCCGGCACCAGCATGTTCATCGCCCTGGCGACCACCTTCACGGTGCTGCCGGCCTTGATGAAAATCATGCCCATCCGCCCGCCCAAGCGGAGCAAGTCGAAGCAAAAGACGGGTTCGCTTTTGCTGTCCAACTGGCCGTTGCGCTACGCCCGGACGGTGCAAGTCGTCACCATCATTCTCGGCCTGCTCGCCGTCCGGCTGGTGCTGGATGTCCAGGTGGATTTCAACCCCATCAACCTGCGCGACCCCAACACCGAGTCGGTCCAGACCTTCAAATACCTGCTCCAGTCCGAGGATACCTCGCCCATGACCTTGGCTTCCCTGGCCCACAGCGAGGCCGAAGTCCGGGAGCGGGAAGCCAAGTTCGAGCAATTGCCCACCGTGGATCGGGTGATGTCGATTTTCGATTTGGTGCCGGAAGACCAGGACGAGAAGCTGGCGATGATTTCCGATTTGTCGCTGGTGCTGGGTCCGCAATTCACCAATTTCCCGCCTCCGGCCAAGGGCGGCGCCACGCCGGAAGCGGTGGAGAAGCTGCACAAGATCGTCCGTGACCGTTTAGCGGCGAAAGACGACCCCGCGCTGGTCCAACTGGATCAAGCCTTGACGGCGTTCCAAACCCGCCTCGACGCCGCCGCCGACTCGGAAACCCGGCAAAACCTGTTGGATAAGCTGCAAAGCAGCCTCCTCGACCCGCTGCCCGCCACCATCGCCGATTTGCGCAGAAGCTTGGAGGCCGAACCCTTCACGCTGTACGAATTGCCGAAGGATTTGGTGGAACGCTGGGTCAGCGACAAGGGGCTGTACCGGCTGCAAATCTTCCCTAAGAAAGACTTGAACGACTTGGATAATCTGCGGGAATTCATCCTGGAAGCGCAAAAGGTCGATCCCGATGTGACCGATTTGCCCGTGACCTACCTTGAATCCATGAACGAGGTCATCACCGCTTTCCAGCAAGCCTTCGCCATCGCCTTCGGCGCGACCACGCTGATCCTGCTGCTGGTCCTCCGCAACTTCAAGGACACCCTGCTGGTGCTGTTGCCGCTGCTGCTGGCCTCGCTGTTCACGGCGGCGGCGACGGTGCTACTGAACATCCCGTTCAACTTCGCCAACATCATCGCCCTGCCCTTGCTGTTCGGCCTTGGCGTGGACAGCGGCATTCACATGGCTCACCGCATGCATTACCTGCAATCCAATGACGAGAACTTGCTCGGGACCAGCGAGTCCCAAGGCGTGTTTTATGGCGCATTGACCACGGTGTTCAGCTTTTCGAGCTTGGCCTTCACCAGTCACCAAGGCACCGCCAGCATGGGGCTGCTGTTGGCCGTGGGACTGATGCTCACCTTGATTTGCGCACTGATCGTCCTGCCCGCGTTTAGCCGCTTGCGCTTTGCTGGCCGGGCCGATCACGCCAAATCCTAGAACACTTGTAGGTCGGGCTTCAGCCCGACACCGGAAGCGTCGTTACGTCGGGCTAAAGCCCGACCTACGAACGGATGACTTTTTCTAAGCGGCTACGCCAGTAGCCGCACGTATGACACCGACATTTCCCGAGGCATCAATGTCCAGCTACATCAAAGACCTACTCGCCGCCCACCCCGGCAAGAATTTCGAATTGCACGAACAGCACCTCAATACCCAAATGGTCCGGGTGCTGAAAACCATCGGCTACGACCGCGTGTACACCAAGGCCAGCGTCCCCTATCTCTACGATGCGCAAGGCAACGAATACCTGGACCTAC
>NZ_JBTEKS010000272.1:0-5887 GCF_054333355.1 Methylomagnum sp.
CCAGGGCGTACACGATGCTGCCGATTTCCTTGGGGTCGGCTTCGTTGATTTCGTCCAGACACAGGCAGGTGTCATTGAGCGCCGCCGCCGCGCCTTCCAGGCCGTTCGCCGTGGCCCGCCACGTCCGGCGGAAGGTGTCGCTACCCCACACGGAACAGCCGACGTTCAAGGCTGTGGTCTTGCCGGTGCTGGAATCGCCCACCCAATGCAGCCCGCCGGAGCGACCTCAGTTTTGGGTGTTCTGCATATTCTTAATTTGGCTTTCCGCATCCGTCCTAATACTAAATTCCACCCTTCGGGATGCTTCCCGATTTTCCTGCTCCGATGGCTGGCCGGAACATGGTGATTTTTTCTCCCCGCACAACAAATGGCTGGAAGATAATCCGATGGCGGTCATTTTTGAGCGCACCCAACCAACTTCTTGTATGGTATCCATTAAAAGAATATGGTTGAGAACCGACATGGCCCTATCTTGGGAAAGGCTCATGTTTTTAAGATAAATCGACTTTTTACACGATTCGCTATTGGCATCCATCTGGCATTCTGGCAATTTGTTACTCCATTCGCTGGATGTATGGCCCTCTATGCGAATTTCGTAAACAGTTTCCTTGAAATTGCGGATTACATCTAAATAGCGGGGGACAAATTGATTCAACATAATTTGAAATTCCAGTGGAATATCGGACTTGCCAGTTTCAAAGCCATTCTCGGAATTTTCTAAAATAAATGCCAAAGTGCCTTTATCAATCCTAGCATTCCATTTTTTTAAATCCTCAGAAAACTCTTTAACCAGCGCGATATATATTTTTTCCCTCATATCAAAATAATTGCCAGCCGTCTGTCGATAGTGAGTTAACTCACCGCGCAATTCGGAAATTTCAGCATCTTTATCCTTCATGCTCCCTTGGCGCAGCATTAGCACCACCAGCACTAATGTAAAAACCAGCATCATCGCTGCCATCGCATCCGCAATGGATAAAGAATACACATTATTATCATCAACATTCATGGCGGCACATTATAACTTTGGGGTGTTGATATAAGCGTTAATAATGCTGGTTGCAAGTTTATCAATTTCTTTGAAGTATGCCTCCAAAAGCTTGTTGGTGCGTCGCAGGCGTTCCTCAATGGAATCGTCAAAATCGCTAATCAAATCATCTATAATCGGTCTCAAATCGTTTATTGCGGCCCGCAATTCCGTATTTTCTTTTGCTATCGCCCCTTCCAATACATTCACGGCTTGTACAAGATTATGTGTGCTGTCATTAAGTTGCCGTAAAGTCGTTGGCGCCCATTGGTTGATGGCGGTAACGGATAAGCCCAAATCTTTGGTGCCCTGAGTTAAAGCGGCTTCGGTTTTTGTGAGCAATCCAATCACATTATTCAAGGCACCTACCATACCATCAAGCTTGGAAAACATGACGGGTATATCGCCCAAAGAGTCCCGGATTTTATTGGCGGATTTTTCTTGTTGTTTCAAAGCACTAGCCTGAGCCTTAAGGGCAGACGTCCATGTCTGGGAATGAGCCTGTGCTTCCATATTGATGGATTGGATATGCTCGTTGATCAGAGATATCCGATCATCGATCTGATCCAGAAAGGATTTCACGTTGTAGGTGGTAGATTCAATGGCTTGTATTTGCCCATTAACTGATGTTTTCCAATCCTTTAATTGTTCTCTCAAGCTATCGGATTGATCCGCAAGCGCCTCGGTCGGTGCTTTCAGCAAGGTTCCGATGTTGTCCGTGATAGCCTTGAAACTACTTTCAATACCATCCTTCAAGCTGGCTTCAAGGTTGACGCTGAGCGAGAACATAACGTCCCTAACGTATTCATTATGAGATTTATAATACTGCCTGTCCCAACGAGCGCACAGACTTTGGATTTTTTGCTCAAGATCATTGAAAACCCATTTTTCATATTTTGAGAACACTAAAGACCAAAACATTCCGACCACGGAAGTCAAGAACGCCGCTTTCACCGAAGCGAATAGTTGTTTCATGCCTGCGGCGGGGTCCGCATTGCTCAAAATATTTTCAATCGACCACAGGGTCATGGAAAAGCCAATGAATGTTCCCAATACCCCCAAGCCTACGAGAAAACTCGGCATCGCCAAATAGAAGCGTAGGTTTAGGCTGGCGTCTTTGGATACGCTTTGTAGATTGACGAAATCTGCTGTTCGGGCAAAGCTGGTATCCTGAGTCAAACCGTGATACTTGCCTATGGTTTCGCGGTGTCTATCTAGCGCGGGGATTCGGTTGGCACCTAAATCTTCATAAAACTTCTGCCGATACCGATACAGCTTGATCAAATAAATAACTGCATACAAGGATACCGCCGAAACCCAAATAATAATAAAAGCGGTTTCAAAACTCATCGGGTGGTCGCCAAGTGCTGGATAAACGATTGGATAGAGTTAATCCCTTTTTTTAATAGCTGCTCGACCTGCGGTGTTAAGTAGGTCTGATCCGCTGTGGGCAAGCCTGCGGTTATGAGTAAACTATAAATGGTTTCCCCCCAATCCTTGGCGGAGGGGCGCAATCGAGGGCGGCGGAAACCCATATCGAACGCCCGTATGAATAACTCTTTAAGGACTGAATCTAGGTGGTTGAAATCAAGATGGGGAGATGGGAGCGCATGTATGTCATGCCGTTTGCTGCCATGTACGAACAAGCCTTGCTGAATCGCTTCGGTAGGGGTGGTGACATCCGCATAATCCCCCTTGAAACTCGCGGAATAAGGATGCAATCCCAGCAACAATTGATAAAAAATAACAGCTATGGAAAACCTATCCCAGGATTCCGGGATGCGGTCCCTGTCTGGTTTGAGGGTGGTGGCCTCTGGGGGGGTATACTCGGGCGTCGCCACTTGCGCCCGGAATAAAACATCCTGATCGTCCATGATTTGGATCGAATCCAAATCAACGATGGCTATTTTGGCGTCATGGGTGAGCAATACGTTTTGTGGTTTCATATCAACCAGCACATAGTTGCCCGATGCATGGATACTGTGCAAAGCGCCAGCGATATTGACGATAAGTTTCAAGCGGGCGATGCGTCCCGCCGGGGTAGCCCGGTCGAATTTGGCGGCGAGCCATGAGGGGGATTTGAGGCTTGGCTTTGATAAACAGGCTCCGTAAAGCGAGGCGCTATCCGGCCATGCCGACGGCATCAGGAAGCCGAGAAACCGTCTGCGATTGGCGTCATCGAATATGATATCGACAGGCCAGCAAACCATGAGTCGCTCACGACGTAAGTCAGCGGGTGGGCAGCGCACCATAAACTCAAGTTTTTTGTGGCGGTCTTCATTACGGTATTTGTCGAAATAGAGTTTCGCGCAATGATCATGCAAGCCCACAGGCGGGTGTATTAATTTATGCACCGCCCCTTCACCACCTTTGGCGAAGGGTTGGTGATTAATTTCTAGTTTGCCGAAGCGTGGGGAATATACTATCGGCATGGTTTGAGAATGCCAAAAATCATGGTTTTGTCGTCACATTCCAATTCGAATCCCCGCGTACCGACCTCAATGAATTCGCGCCATTCCTCATCCAATTGGACCTGTGAATATCCCTGTTGCTGTAATTCGAATAACTGCGTCCGCAGCGGCTCGAAAAACGGCGGATAAGGGTCATTCAATTGGATGTAAACCCCGTTCTCCTCGTCGTATCGGTTGATTTGAAAAGCATGGTTTTCGCAACCGTCGGACATCAGCGTAAAGCCGGTAATGGGTTCGTCGAATAGATGGCAACCCAGAAATGCCGGGTTTTCCCGCCACAGGTTCGAGGTGATGAAAATCGTTTGATTGGCCTCCTCGCCCTTGAAGGGGGTCATCGCCGCCCGCCAAATCCCTCGGCCATCACGCAGGGCGGCGCGACCATCGCCAATGTGGCAAATCAACATGCCGTGTGGGCTATAAACCACCACGATCACTGTACAGGCCAACGCCTTGAAATCTCGGTGGGCCACCTCGGCGACGCGGCGTAAAAACTCAGTGGTTTTTAGCAATAGCCCGTAGCTGACGGCCCGCCATTCATCCAGGCTGGAAGGAAGCCGCCAGTCCGCAGCGAACATATGATCCTTGAACAAGTGCGCAGCCCGGTTGGCTGCCAGCCATGCACCCAGTTGGGAGTCCTTGGCGCTTCCTGCACCGTCACACACCACTGCGACCCCGTGTTCGGCATCGACGGGGATGAGCCGGTGGGCATCTTGGCAAGGCAAGCCGTTTTTGACGTGCTGCCGACCGATGGCCGAATGCGCCAGTAGTAACCATGTCGCCTGAACGGACTCGCTTGCCGGGGGAGGGGCGTTCATGGTGTCGCACTAAACCTGAAAGCCGTTTATCCAGTTATCGGCCTTGGGCAAAGCCACCCTATCGCCTTCTATCGAACCGGAAACCACCGCCATGCTGGCGCTCATCCATTCAAAAAACTCGTGGAATTTTAGTCCCTGAAGCAGGAACGGACCGACCGGTTGTCCCTCCAGCGAGGAGGATATGCTGCGCAGCATGTTCATATCGGCCCCTTTGACGCCCACCGCCAAGAACATGAATTTTTTGCCACTCATCCCTTCTTGTATCTCGCGGGCCAAGCCTTGCGCGTCTTGTCCCTGGTCCGGTGCGCCATCCGTGATGAGCACAATCCAGGGGCGCAAGTATTGCTGGCCGGTTTGTCGATACCATTGTTTGCGGTCTTCCACCAGGCGCAGGGCTTCCCGCACTCCATCCACCAGCTTGGTGGTGCCGCCAACGATCAGTTCAGAGGGGCTGAAGTTATCGACCAGTTCGGGGGATTGAACGACCTTCACCCGGTCATCGAAGGTCACGATGGCAACCTCCAAGCGCTGCGAAGTGGTCTCGTTGTTTTGTATTTCTTCGTGAAAGCTTTTGAGGCCGCGATTCAATTCCTTGATCGGTTCTCCGCCCATAGAGGCGGACACGTCCAGAACAAAACAACATATTGTTTTTGTCTCAAAATTGCGTGGTGATTCAGCCTTTAGAGCCATATTTGTTTCCTAATTGATGAGTTGAGATATGTCGGAAAGCTGTGTTTCCGTCGCCAGCGCGGGGAACAACGCTCGCAGTCAGAATGCGGCCATAGCCGTATTCCATTTGTTGGCAAAAGAATAAGCCGGAGTGGCTGGTGGATGCTATAGATAACACTGAGCCGTCTCCACTCCATCAAGACGCTGACAAAATAATACACTTATCCCGGAAGAATCGCTTAGGATTGGCCCGCCCCGATCCGTCATGTTACGCGACGCCGGAGCGTGGGAACGATCAATAGCAGATGATTGGCAGCAATTAACTAATCAGGACAATCTCACGGACAATGATGAGCCAAAACCCGACTTGCCATAAAACCCCATCCAATCACCAACAAGCCACCCCATGAAAACCACCCTAGAAATCGACTGCCCCCCGGAACTACTGCTCGGCCTGCACCTCAACGCCGAAGGCTTCGCCGACTACCTCAAGCGCCAAGCCGCCATCAGCCTATTCAAGGAAGGCAAGCTCTCCTCCGGCACCGCCGCCGCATGGCTGGGCATGGGCCGGGTGGAATTCCTCCGCACCGCCTTCGACGCCGGAGCCTGCCTGCTGGATGACTCCGCCGACGACTTCGCCCGCGAAACCGCCCTGCTGTGATCGTTTTCTCCAACACCACCCCCATCATCGCGTTAAGTGCCGTGGGTCGGCTCGACCTGCTGCCGCAACTGTTCCAGCGCGTTCATCTGGTCGGCGAAGTCATCGACGAGTGCAGGGCGGACGGTCCCATCCAAGTGCCCGACCTCACCCGGTTGCCGTGGGTTGAAGCCGTTCAATCCACGCCGCCGCTGCACTCGACCGTCTTGCTGGAACTGGATAAGGGCGAAAAGCACACCCTCGACAT
>NZ_JBTEKS010000273.1:0-5877 GCF_054333355.1 Methylomagnum sp.
CGCGACATTCGATATTGAGCGCGGCGAAGATACCCAGCAAATTTACCAGCCCCACCCGATTGCACTGCCCAATGGCCTGGAATCCAGCCTGTATGTCCTCAAGACCGACTCAGAGATTCGCGTTATCCTAGCCATCGACAACGACCCAATATTCGACCGACGGCTGATTACCCTATTTCGTGCCGTCAAACAGGACGAGCTTAACCAAGCCTTCGACTCGCTAGCCCAAATCCTCTACCAAAACTTCCCGCTGAGACCAGCCAACCATGCCAGAAATCAAAGCGCTGTTGGATGAATACGGCGTCATTTACGACGCGCAAAAATTACTCCCCGACAACCAGCACCGCCTGCAATTCCTGGAAGCCTTGGCTGAGTTAGAAAATAACGAAAATCACCGAACCCGACAGTTTCCAGTGACTCGACTTCACAAAATAGCGGGCATTAAACAAAACATATATCGCGCCGACGTGGATAAAATCTCTGGATGGCGGATTCACCTGCAATATGTCGATGGCGTTTTGCATTTAAAAGACCTGATACCCGGTTCAAAGCACGATAACGTCCTCGAAGTCATCATGTCGAAGAAATCCCGCTATAAATAACCCAATCAAAGGGGGGAACTATTCAGCCACACTGGCCCGGCAACGCCCCGCATCTCGGCCAACGCCGCTAATCCGCTATAATCCGCCCCTTTCAACCCCCAACCCCACACCACGAGTGGCCAGCGTGAACCTACAACAACGCGACGTATCCACCTTCCAAGGCTTGATCCTGGCGCTACAGGACTACTGGGCCGCGCAGGGCTGTGTCATCCTCCAGCCCCTCGACCTCGAAGTCGGCGCCGGCACCTTCCACCCGGCGACCTTCCTCCGCTCCATCGGTCCCGAACCCTGGAACACCGCCTATGTCCAGCCCTCCCGCCGCCCCACCGACGGGCGCTACGGCGAGAACCCCAACCGGCTCCAGCACTACTACCAATTCCAGGTCATCATGAAACCGTCCCCGGCGGACTTCCAAGACCTGTACCTGGGTTCCCTGCAAAACTTAGGCTTCGACCTCCGCGAACACGACATCCGCTTCGTCGAAGACAACTGGGAATCCCCCACCCTCGGCGCGTGGGGCTTGGGCTGGGAAGTCTGGCTGAACGGCATGGAAGTGACCCAATTCACCTATTTCCAACAGGTCGGCGGACTCGACTGCCGCCCCGTCAGCGGCGAAATCACCTACGGCCTGGAACGCATCGCCATGTACTTGCAGGGCAAGGAAAGCGTGTTCGACCTCATCTGGGCGCGTGGCCCGCAAGGCGTCGTCACCTACGGCGACGTGTACCACCAGAACGAAGTGGAAATGTCCGCCTACAACTTCGAGCACGCCGACACCGAATTCCTGTTCGGCGGCTTCGACACCTACGAACGCGAATGCAAGCGCCTGATCGCCGCCGACCTGCCGCTGCCCGCCTACGAAATGGTCTTGAAAGCCTCCCACGCCTTCAACCTCCTGGACGCCCGCCGGGCCATCTCCGTGACCGAACGCCAGCGCTTCATCCTGCGGGTGCGCGATCTGGCGAAATCCGTCGCCGAAGCCTATTACCAACGCCGGGAAAGCCTCGGCTTCCCCATGCTGCAACAGCAAACCCAGGCAGGTGCCCAAGATGAGTGAGATTCGTGACCTTTTATTTGAACTGGGCACCGAGGAACTGCCGCCGAAATCCCTGCTCAACCTCAGCCGCGCCCTGGAAGCCAACGTCACGGCGGGCCTCGCGAAAGCCGGTTTGACCCACGGCGAGGTGCTGCCCTACGCCGCCCCGCGCCGCTTGGCACTCCTTATTAAAGGCTTGGCCGTCGCCCAACCCGACCAAACCGTCGAACGGCGCGGCCCCGCCATGAACGCCGCCTACCAGCCGGACGGTTCCCCCAGCAAGGCGCTGGCGGGTTTCCTGAAAAGCTGCAGCGCCACCGTCGAGCAACTCACCACCCTCAAGACCGACAAGGGCGAATGGGTGGTCATCAAGCAGCACGTCCAAGGCGTCCGCACCGCCGACTTGGTGCCGGACATCCTCCGTCAGGCGCTCGCCGCGCTGCCCATCGCCAAGCGGATGCGCTGGGGCAACGGCACGGCGGAATTCGTGCGGCCCGTACATTGGGCGGTGCTGCTGTTCGGGGATGAGGTGATCAACGCCGAGATTCTGGGCGTCACCACGGGCCGGGTGACTCGCGGTCATCGCTTCCACAGCGCGGGCGCGATTACGCTGGATTCGCCCGCCGACTATGCCGGGAAGCTGTTGGACGACGGCCACGTCATCGCCGATTTCGAGAGCCGCAAGCAGAAGGTCCGCGCCCTGGCCGAAGACATTGCCGTGACGGTCAACGGCAAGGCCCACATCGAGCCGGATTTGCTGGACGAAGTGGCGGCGCTGGTGGAATGGCCGGTGCCGGTGCTGGGTGGATTCGACGCCCGCTATCTGTCCCTGCCGCCGGAAGTCCTCATCACCACCATGCAGGCCAACCAGAAATATTTCCCGGTGAAGGACTCGCACGGCGGCCTGCTGCCGTACTTCATCACCTTCAGCAACCTGGACAGCACGAATATCGCGACCGTCCGCACCGGCAACGAGCGCGTGGTGCGCCCGCGCCTGTCCGACGCCGAATTCTTCTGGAACCAGGACCGCAAGCGCACCCTGGAAAGCCGGGTGGTCGATCTGGCGCAGATCACGTTCCAGAAAACCCTCGGCTCCATGCTGGACAAAACCAAGCGGGTGCAAAATCTGGCCGGGGCCATCGCCGAGAAACTGGGTGACGAACGTTCCTGGGTGGAGCGGGCCGCGCTGCTGGCGAAGGCCGATTTGCTGACCAGCATGGTGGGCGAATTCCCGGAACTGCAAGGCACCATGGGCCGCTATTACGCCCTAGCCGAAGGCGAGCCGGAAGACATCGCCGCCGCCATCGAGGAGCAATACCTGCCGAAAGTCTCCGGCGGGCCGCTGCCCGAGAGCCGCACTGGCCTGATTCTGGCGCTGGCGGAAAAGATCGACACCCTCACCGGCATTTTCAGCGCCGGACTCATCCCGACCGGCGACAAAGACCCCTACGCCCTGCGCCGCGCCGCGCTGGGGGCCATCCGCATTTTCATTGAGGCCAAGCTGGATTTGGACGTGCCGGATTTGCTGGATTTCGCGCTGGACCAGTTCAACCACGACTTCGAGACGGACAAGGCGCGGGAGAACGTCCACGGCTTCATGATCGAGCGGATGCGCGGCTATTTCCTCGACCGGGGTTATCGCCATGACGAATTCGAGGCGGTGCTGGCGGTGTGGCCGTCGAGCCTGCTGGATTTCGAGAGCCGCCTGAAAGCCGTGCGGGAATTCCGGGCGCTGCCGGAAGCGGAAAGCCTCGCCGCCGCCAACAAGCGCATCCGCAACATTCTCCGCAAGGCCGAGGAGGAAGTCGCCGCCAACGTGGACGACCACGCCCTGGCCGAACCGGCGGAGAAAGCCCTGCTGCAAGCCGCCCGCCTCGCCAAGCAGGACATTCTGCCCCGCCTGGAAGAGCGCGATTACACCGGGGCGTTGTCGCGGCTGTCCAAGCTGCGGGAAGCCGTGGATGCGTTCTTCGATGGCGTGATGGTGATGGTCGACAACGACGAAATGCGCCGGAACCGACTGGGGCTGCTGGAGATTGTCGAGGGGTTATTCCTGAATATTGCGGATATTTCTAAGTTGCAGGGGTAACACTGGGCGACGGTGGGTTAAACGGTTAATTGCAAGGAAATTCCCCATGGAATTCCAATGGGATGAGCAAAAAGCCGAAATAAATCGCCGTAAACATGGCGTTAGTTTTGAGGAAGCCATCACCGTTTTCGACGATACTTTGGCACGCATTTTCGATGATGTATGGCATTCGGTCGATGAATACAGGGAATTAATCATCGGCCATACCCACCGAAGAGCCTTGCTTGTGGTTTGCTTTACGGAGCGCGAAAACGGGGTTATTCGGGTTATCAGCGCCCGCCCGGCCACTAACAGAGAGCGTCAAGATTATGAAGAGCATAGACCGCACTGATTCCGACACCAACATGTTGCCGGAGTATGCTTTCGATTATTCCAAGGCTAAGCCTAATCGGTTTGCTCAGTCCCAAACCAAGGTGATGGTAAGCCTTGAGCCGGATGTGGCGGCGGCGTTTCCTACATCGGAGGCGGTGAATAAGGCGTTGCGAGCGGTTTTGGCCGAATCAACTGGAGAAAGCCGGTCGCAAGCGTTTTAGAGAAACCTGCGTTAATTAAATGAACTCCACGAACCTTATTCACGATTTATCCTCCCTTCCGCCGGAAGCACAACAAGAAGTGGTGGATTTCGTGGCTTTTTTGAAGGCCCGTTATCCAACGCCGAAAGTCAAACGGGCAACCGATTTTGGGAAACTGGAAGACGACCCTTTTATCGGTATGTGGGAAAATCGTGAAGATATGCAGGATAGTACAGCCTGGGTTCGTGATTTACGGCGCAAAGAATGGTGCCCAAAACTTTGATAAAAATTGACTTCCGAAGAAAATAATAATGACCCAATCCTTCATCATCCTAGACCGCGACGGCGTCATCAACGAAGATTCCGACGCCTATATCAAAACCCCCGAAGAATGGATACCCATTCCCGGTAGTCTCCAGGCCATCGGCTTATTAACCCAAAAAGGTTATCGGATCGTGGTACTCACCAACCAATCCGGCGTGGCGCGGGGCTTATTCGATTTGCCGATGCTACAGCGCATCAACATCAAAATGATTTCCATGGTGGAAGCCGCCGGGGGCAAAATCGACGCCATTTTCTATTGCCCCCACGGCCCGGAAGATTTCTGCGAATGCCGCAAACCCAAGCCCGGCTTATTCCGCGCCTTTGCAGAGCGCTATAACGTGGATCTTAAAGGTATTCCAGCCATCGGTGACTCCTTCCGCGACGTACAAGCCGCTCAAGCCGTCGGCGCTTCGCCCATGCTGGTGGAAACCGGCAAGGGTCGCAGCACCCTGACCCGCCATTCCGATTTGGATATTCCGACCTTCTCGAACCTCTATGAAGCCGCCCAAAATCTCCTCCTCTACCCCGCCTAGCGTTTATCTCCGCTCCACCCTATTCCTCATCGGCCAAATCATCGCCACCTTGGCTCTTGGCCCGGCGATGCTGCTGATGAAGCCGTTCCACTTCGAACTCCGTTACGCCACGGCCAACCTGTGGGTGCGGTTCTGCCTGTGGCTGCTCAGGGTGGTCTGCGGGCTGACTTACGAGGTGCGCGGCCTGGAAAACATCCCGGCGGATCGTAGCGGCCTGATCGTCTGCAAGCACCAGTCGGCGTTCGAGACCCTCGCGTTGCAGGCCATCTTTCCGGCCGTCGTGTTCATCTTGAAGCAGGAGCTTCTGCGCATCCCGGTGTGGGGCTGGGCCATGGCGACCATGGAACCCATCGCTATCGACCGCAACGCCAAATCGGCGGCGATGAAGCAGATTCTTCGCGACGGCGAGGCACGCATCAAGACGGGGCGCTGGGTGGTGCTGTTCCCGGAAGGCACCCGCGTGGCACCGGGCCAGAAAGGAACTTATGGAGGGAGCGGCGGCATGTTGGCGCATCGGGCCGGTTGTCCGGTGGTGCCGGTGGCCCACAATGCGGGGGAATACTGGACCAAGAACGGTTTCCTCAAAGTCCCTGGCGTGATTCAGGTCCGCATCGGACCGGTCTTGGACGGCGCAACGCTGAGCGCTTCGGAATTAAACAAGCAGGCGGAAACTTGGATTGAAGGCCAAATGGCGGAAATTGCTGGATTCGGTCCCTATGCCCGGCTGAATTCACCAACCGCTTAGCCCCTGTCGCTTAACCCCTGTGGGAGCGGGCTTCAG
>NZ_JBTEKS010000274.1:0-5866 GCF_054333355.1 Methylomagnum sp.
TCCGGCCTTCTTTGGAAATGACCAGACCCGCCCCTTCCAGCAGCGGTCGAGGCAACTCTGTCGGCAGGTTCTGCCAACCCGGCGGCGCATATCCCAACCGGAAGCGGTTGGCCAACTCGCCGGTCACGCCCCGCTGCTTTAAATATTCGATGGCCCGCCCTGCCGAGGGATGGGCCTTAAGCTGATGCTGATAAAAGCGGGCGGCGCGATCCTGTATTTCATACAGATCGGCCACTGGCTCGTCCTGCTCTCTTGCGGAACCCCGGAGCGATTCGGACGGGATCGGGATGCCCATCGTGTCCGCCAAGCTGCGCACCGCCTCAACGAATGTGAGCCGGTCGTACTCCATCAAAAAACTGATAGCGTTGCCATGGGCACCGCATCCAAAGCAGTGATAAAACTGCTTGTCCCGGCTGACGCTGAAGCTAGGCGACTTTTCGTTATGGAATGGACAACGGCAAGTGAAGTTCTGACCAGTGCGCTTGAGCGGAATCCGTGCGTCTATCAAATCGACGACATCAATACGCGCCAGCAAATCCTGGATGAACTCGCGAGGAATCCTGCCGGACATCGCTTACACCGGCGTCTTCAACCTAAACCGGCTTGCCTATCCCGGCATGGTTGACGCTTGCTCACACGCCCAGCAGGCTTTTGACCCGTGCGCTAACCGCCGACATATCCGCCCGCCCCTGCATCTTGGGCTTGAGCACGCCCATTACCTTGCCCATGCCAGCGATGCCCGCCGCGCCGGTCTCGGTGATGGCCTCTCGGATTAGACCGTCGACCTCGGCCTCGCTCAATGCCTGGGGTAGATAGGCTTGAATGACGCCAATCTCAGCGCTCTCAATCGCTGCCAAATCGTCGCGGCCACCCGCCTGGTACTGGGTGATGGACTCGCGCCGCTGCTTGACCATCTTGTCCAAGACAGCGGTGATTTGATCGTCGTCCAATTGGATGCGCTCATCGACTTCACGCTGTTTGATGGCCGCAATGACCAAGCGGATAACGCCTAAACGGTCTTTCTCGCCGGACTTCATGGCCGACTTCATGTCAGCCTGTAAGCGCTGTTTCAATGAACTCATGGGGAGCAACTCCCGGTTAGGTCTGAGGACGCCCTTTACGCAGATTCTGGAGGGCGAACCTTTCGCGGGAAAGCTTTTTCAGATGCCGCTTGACCGCCGCCGCCGCCTTACGCTTACGCTCTTCGGTGGGCTTTTCATAGAATTCCCGACGGCGAACTTCCGACAGGACGCCAGCTTTTTCACAAGCGCGCTTGAAACGGCGGATGGCAATTTCGAAGGGTTCGTTTTCTCTGATCTTGATCGAGGGCATGTAAGCTTTCCAGGAGAGGTGTCTAGTTCAACGGTTGTGTGGGCCGGCTGGTCCGGGCCTGATAAAAAGGGATAATTATACCCTCTAAGCTCAAGAAGGCAAAAAGCGAATTCCATGTACGTATTAAGCATCGAAACTTCCTGCGACGAAACCGGGGTGGCGGTTTTCCACTCCGAGCGGGGCCTGCTATCTCATCAACTCTACAGCCAAGTGAAAACCCACGCGGAATACGGCGGCGTCGTGCCGGAATTGGCCTCCCGCGACCATGTGCGGAAGCTGATTCCACTGATTAACCGCAGCATCGAAACAGCCGGTCTCGCTAAACACCAAATCAACGGCATCGCCTACACCGCCGGACCCGGCCTGATTGGTGCCCTACTGGTGGGCGCGGCAGTGGCCCGTAGCCTCGCCTGGGCCTGGAATGTCCCAGCGGTCGCCATACATCACATGGAGGGGCACTTGCTCGCCCCGCTACTGGAGCCTGACCCGCCCGCCTTTCCCTTCGTGGCGCTGCTGGTATCCGGCGGGCATACCCAATTGGTGGAAGTGGCGGGGATTGGCCGCTACCGAATTTTGGGCGAGTCCTTGGATGACGCCGCCGGGGAAGCCTTCGACAAAACCGCGAAGATGTTGGGCCTGGGCTATCCCGGCGGTCCCGAAATCGCCCGACTGGCCGACGAGGGCACGGCGGGCCGCTTCATATTTCCGCGCCCGATGACCGACCGGCCCGGCCTGGATTTCAGTTTTAGCGGACTCAAGACCCACACCCTCACCACGATGGCAGGCACGGCGGGAACCCGCCAGGACAAAGCCGACGTTGCCGCCGCTTTCCAAGAGGCCGTGGTGGACACCCTGGCGATTAAATCCCGCCGCGCTCTTCAAGCCACCGGGTTGAACCGGCTGGTGGTGGCGGGCGGCGTCAGCGCGAACCGGCGGATGCGGGAAAAATTGGAGGCGATGGGGCGGGACAAAGGCTATCGGGTGTATTTCCCGAGGCTGGAATTCTGCGGGGACAACGGCGCCATGATCGCTTACGCGGGCTGCCAGCGGCTGTTGGCGGGCCACGCCGAGCCGCCGGAAATCAACGCCCGGCCCCGCTGGCCGCTGAGCGAATTGCCGCCGCCCTAACGGCCCACCGCTAGGACTACTTCTGGCCGATGCGGCTTTCCTCGCCCTTGAGCAAGCGCTCGATGTTGGTCCGGTGCCGCACGATCAACAGCACCGCCATGACCAGCGCGGCACCAGCCAGAGCGTCCGACCGCAGCAGGAACCAGACGTAAACCGGCGCCAGCGTTGCCGCCACCAGGGCCGACAGGGACGAAATTCGCGAGATAAAGGCCACGGCGACCCAGGTCGCCAGCACGGCCAGTCCCACCCAGCCGGAGAATCCGCTCAAGACGCCAAACGCGGTGGCAACGCCTTTGCCGCCCTTGAAGCCGAAGAAGACCGGGAACAGATGGCCGACGAACGCCGCCAAGCCCACCACGGCCACGATCAGGGGTTCGGCACCCAAGGCTTTGGCTAGCAGCAGGGGAATCAAGCCTTTGAGGGCGTCGCCCGCCAGGGTGAGGGCCGCCGCCTTCTTGCCGCCCAAACGCAGCACATTGGTGGCGCCGGGGTTTTTCGAGCCCTCCTCGCGGGGATCGGGCAGGCCGAACAACCGACTGACGATGACCGCGCTCGACAACGAGCCGAATAGATACGCCACAGGAACCAAGAGCCATTGCGCCATGGGCTTTAATCCAGAGTATTTGTCAGGTTTAATGGTTTTATGCTACGAATTCGCCCATTGAGCGAAATTCAACTGGAATCACGATGGACATTATATTTCTGCGCGGCCTGAGTATCGAGACAGTCATTGGCATCTACGATTGGGAACGGACCATTCGGCAAACCGTCATCCTTGACCTCGACATGGCGACGGACATCCGCAAAGCGGCGGCGTCCGACGATATCGCCGACACCCTGGATTACAAGGCCGTTTCCAAGCGGGTGATTTCTTTTGTGGAAGAAAGCGAGTTCCTCCTGGTGGAAACCCTGGCCGAGAAAGTCACTCAAATTATTATCGAGGAATTCGGCGTGCCTTGGGTCCGCCTGACGCTCAACAAGAAGGGCGCCATCCGGGGGGCAAGCGACGTAGGGATTTTGATTGAACGCGGGGTGAAATTGGGCCATGCCTAAAGTGTTCGTCAGCATTGGCAGCAACATCGACCGGGAACGGCATATTCCGTCGTGCCTGGTGGAATTGGAGCGGCACTTCGGCACACTGACCATTTCCAACCTTTACGAAACCGGGGCCGTGGGTTTTGATGGCCCGCCCTTCCACAACCTAGTGGCCGCGTTTTTCACCGAACTGCCAGTGCGGCGGGTGGCTGAAATCCTGACCGAAATCGAGGAGCGGCATGGCCGCACGCGCAGTTGCAAAAAATTCTCCTCGCGCACCCTGGATGCCGATTTGCTCCTTTACGGCGATGTCATCATGGAAGAAGGCAAGCTGCGTCTACCCCGTGATGAAATCACCCGCTACGCCTTCGTGCTGGAACCTCTGGCCGAAATCGCGCCGGACGGCCAACACCCAGTCACGGGCGAACGCTACGCCGACTTGTGGGAATGGTTCGACAAAACCGGATTGAGCCAACAACGGCTTGGCCCGGCCCGCCCGTCAGATGAACAGGCTGCGCCCACCGTCCACCGCTAGAATCTGCCCCGTCATATAGGGCGCCTCCCCCAGCAAGAACAGCACCGCCTTGACGATGTCCGACGGTTCCCCGGCATGGCCCAGCGCGACACGGGCCAGGATTTCGGCCTTCGGCGACGCTTGCTGCTCCTGCTCCGGCCACAGGATGGCACCCGGCGCAACGCCATTCACCCGCACCTCCGAGGCCAGTTCCACCGCCAGCGAACGAGTCAACGCCGCCAGCCCGGCCTTGGCGATGCTGTACACGGGAAAGCTCCGCAACGGACGCTCGGCGTAAATATCGACGATATTGACGATGCCGCCCCGCTGCCGCCGCAAATGAGCCGCCGCCGCCTGCGCCAGGAAAAATGGCGCCTTGAGATTACTCGCCATGAGTTCGTCCCATTGCTTCTCGGCAACGGTTTCCAGGGGCGTGGGATAAAACGTCGAGGCGTTGTTCACCAAGCCATCCAGCCGCCCCCAGAACCCGGCGGCGCGGTCCACCAGCCCAGCAAGCCCCACCGTCTCCGCCAGATCGGCCCGCACCAGCCGCGCCGAATCGGGCCGCCGTTCGTTCAAGTCGGCCACCAAGGCTTCCGCCCCCGCCACCGACCGATGACAATGCACGATCACCCGATAGCCCGCCCCGTGCAGCCCACGGGCGATTTCCGCCCCAATCCGCCGGGCCGCGCCCGTCACCAGCACGGCTTTATCGAAATTTTCCGGGTTCATTCGGCCTTCTCCCCGCGATTGACCTCGAACTGAGCGAACCACTGCCCCGCCCCCACGGGCAAGGTCGGGTCGTAGTAAAGCGACGCCATGTTTAGGTGCCCGGACGCGCCCAATTCCGGCCCCGGCAACAGCGTGCGGAAGGACTCCCCGCCCAGGAGTTGATGGGTGATGGTCTGGAACAGCCGCGCCAGTTGCCCTTCCCGGACCATGGTGTCCAGCATGTGCGGCCCGGCCATGAGGCAGATCGTGCGATAGCCCAATTCGCCTAGGCGGCGGGTCAGCGCGGCGCCTTCCACCATCTGCCCTTCGCCCGCGAAAATCACCTCGTAGCCCCGGTCCCGCCAATCGGCCACCCGTCTCGGATCGGCCTGCCTTCCGGTGGCGATATAGCAAGCCTGCCCATGCTCGCGGATCGAAGCCGGCATGGAAAAATCCAGGCTGGCACTGGCGATGACCACCGCTGGCTGCGGCGGCAAGCCTTGCGCCGCACGCCAACCCGACAGGTCGCGGCCCAATTCGTGTTGCCCCACTTGCAGGATATTCCCGAGCCGCCCCTCGGCCAGCGCCCGCAGATAGCCGCCATGGGTGATGAGGCAATCGGCCTGGCCGTGCAACTCCAAAAGCAGCCGGAAATCATTCGGCGTGGTCAGGCTTTTGGGCAGGTAGGTTTCGCCGCCGGGATGCTCAAGGGCGATGCGGCCATCCAGGCTGGACAGGAAGTTCGCGTAGACGAAGGGCGACTCGGGCGTGCCCAAGCGGTGCAGGTTGAATTGCAAGTACAAGCCTCGCAAAGAGACCTCTTCGGCAGGCGGCGGATAGAGGCGAAGGACGGTTTTGGTCATGGCGGCTGTTTGAGAGTGGTCAATACTCGTTTAGAGGGTGGCAGAAGAAATACTTGACGGGATTTTACTCGCCCCGATGCTTTTCCACTGACCACTGACCACTGACCACTGACCACTGACCACTGACCACTGACCACTGACCACTGACTACTGACTACTGACGCTTTTGATTAGTTCATCAACCGCCGAATAAGGATCGCGCTTCTTGCTGGCCACTTCCGCAGCCAAACGATCCAATTTTTCGGATACTGCATCGCCATTCAATGTTTGTGCCACCAGGCGC
>NZ_JBTEKS010000275.1:0-5864 GCF_054333355.1 Methylomagnum sp.
TGTCCAAACTAAAGTTCGGACTCCAAGGACCCAGCCGGGTTGACTGACGCGCACACGGCTTGGTTTGGATCGGGCTGTTCGGGACAGCTTTCATTAGTCACCCGGCCTGGGCTTCCCCGCCTTGGCAAGCCCCCAATTTTCGGCCAATTCGACCTGGGTATCGGGATCGATCAGGGCGGAAAACAATTCTTCTTGAAGCAGAATCGCGGCAACGACAATGAAAATGGCCGCCAGCAGGGCAAGGAATAAGCGAGGAGTCATGGCTGCTCCGATGGGAAAATGGAATGTCCGATCAATTCCGGCGGCAGGCCAGCGTGGCCCGGTCGTAGCCGACATCCGGTGGTTGCCTCGGTATCGCCACGTACAGGCGATCTTCGGACAAATCCAGCTTGTTGGTGGATTTGATCTTTTTGTTCTTCAAATAATAGGTGGCCTCGCTGCCGGTCATCATGACGCCGACGGCCAGTTTGCCATCCTGTATGACGGTTTTTTGCTCCGTGTCCAGGGTGATGGAATGCTCTTCCTTTTTGTCGGGCGTGTTGCAGATGAAGGTGATGGTTTCGCCCGGACAACTGGCGGATACCAGCCACAGGCTAGTCAGGTAAAACAGGGGCTTGAGGTTCATAAGGGTTGCTTGAAGGTAGAGCGGCTTGTGGAATCCAAAGCTTGCTTTGGGTGGCCTAATGATGCCACGTCAAAGCGGGCTTTGAATTCTGTTGACCGGGAGAGCTAAAACTCGTTAATTCTCGAAAGAATGAAAAGGCGGAGCCTAACCGAAACCAAACTGGCAGCGCCCCATGCGTATAACTCAGCTAGACCTTAACCGCCCCCTGCCGGACTCGGCCTAATCACCATCGGCCAATCCGAATCCTCGTCATCAACCCACCGGAGCAACCCCCATGTCCCAATTGATCTTGGATATACCCAATGAGGCATTCGCCAGTCTGCGCAAAGACCCCGTGGAATTCGCCCGTGAACTGCGGATCGCCGCCGCCGTGAAATGGTACGAACTGGAATTGATTTCCCAAGGCCGTGCGGCGGAAATCGCCGGGCTTTCCCGCGCTGACTTCATCACCGCCTTGGGGCAATACAAAGTTAGTCCGTTCCAATACACCGCCGAGGAAATTCTGGAGGATTTAACCGATGCGGATTGAACAAGTGGTGGTCAATGCTTCGCCGCTGATTTCACTGTTCCGGGCGGGACTGGAATCCCTGCTGCCCCACCTCTTCACGGAAATCGTGGTTCCCGAAGCGGTGTGGGCGGAAGTGACCAGCCAAACCTATAACGACCCTGCCGCCCGTGGCTTGCCGGTCTCCAATTGGGCGCTAAAAACACCCACGCCGACCTGCCCGGACGTGGCCTTGTGGAACTTGGGCGCGGGCGAAACGGCGGTGCTGTCTTTCGCCCGGCAACATCCCGGCTACACCGCCATCATCGATGATCGCGCCGCCCGCCGATGTGCGCGGGTTTTGGGCATTCGCATTCAGGGATCGCCGGGCGTGGTGGTGCTTGCCAAGCGACGAGGCATCATTCCATCCTCGCGGGAAGCATTGCGCCGCTTACAAAAGGCGGGCTTGTGGCTATCCGAAGAACTGATTGAAAAACTCTCCGCCGAAGATCGTAGCGGCTAGGGTGCGCCGAGCCAGCGGATTAAGAAATTTCCTCGCCCCCGCCAAACCTTCATGCACCTGAAATCCCCGTACTTGCCTAAGCTAGACACCCCCGCCTTCCTTTATTCCGAAGCCGAGATCCGCCGCCAACTCAACCTGCTATCGACCATTCGCGGATCATCCAACTGCCGCATCCTCTACTCCATCAAAGCCCTGCCTTTCGCCGGCTTGCTGGACCTGATCCTACCCGCCGTCGATGGCTTCTCCGCCAGCTCCCTATTCGAAGCGCGGCTGGCGTCCGAAGCCTTGGCACGGGGCGGGCGGGCGGGCGCATTGCACATCACCACGCCGGGGCTGCGCCTCGGTGAAATGGATGAACTGGCCGGTCTGTGCGACGCCATCAGCTTCAACTCCCTGGAACAATTCCAGCGGATGCAACCCACATTAGAAGGCCGGGCTTCGGCGGGCATTCGAGTCAATCCGCAACTTTCCTTCCTCGACGACCGCCGCTACGATCCCTGTCGGCCCTTCTCCAAGCTTGGCGTCCCCCTGAGCGGCTTGGCCGCCGCGCTCAACGCCGACGCCGAACTGAGGCGGCAAATCGAGGGCATTCACTTCCACACCTTGTTCGAATCCCGCTCGTTCGAGCCTTTGCGGGCCACGCTGGAAAAAATCGACGGCGCGCTGGGCCACCACCTGGACGGGCTGCGCTGGATCAATCTGGGTGGCGGCTACTTGATCGAATCCACCGAAGCGGCGGAAACTTTGGCCGGAATCGTTCGGGACTTGCGGGAACGACGCGGCGTGGACGTCTATTTCGAACCGGGCAAATCTGTCGTCGGCCAGGCCGGGACGCTGGTGGCGAGCGTGATTGACCGATTCGAACGGGACGGCAAAGCCATCGCCGTGCTGGATACCGGCGTTCACCATTTACCCGAAGTCTTCGAGTATCAGAAATCCCCACAAGTCGCCGGGCATCATCCCGGGGGGCGGTTCGAATACTTGTTGGTTGGTTGTACCTGTCTGGCCGGGGACGTGTTCGGGGAGTGCCGTTTCGATCAACCCCTGACGGTGGGAGATCGAGTGGCATTCGAAAATGTCGGTGCCTATGCCCTGGTCAAAGCCAGCCGCTTCAACGGATACGACTTGCCGACCATTTACTGGCAAGACACGGCGGGGCGGATTTCGCTCATGAAGCGCTTCGGCTATGAAGATTACCGACGCTTTTGGACAGCGGATGCGCCCCCCGTTCCCTGAGCGGAGTTGAAGGGAACTGTCGGACTCTCTTGCCGGGAGCGGGGCGGAGATTTAAATTGATCCGCTCATCCCCAGCATCCTTCACCGAGCCATGTCACGCACCACCGCTTACCGCCGCCTCGCCTTAGCCGCCGCCTTGGTTCTTGTCGCCGGGTGCGCCAGCCGCCCCAAGCCCCCGCCCGTCAAGCGGACGCAGATGGCGCCCGTGGTGAACTACGCCCTCAGCTTGCGGGGCACGCCCTATGTGTGGGGCGGCGAGTCGTTTGAAGAGGGCGGCTTCGATTGCAGCGGCTTCGTGCAGCATGTCTATAAGCGCCATGGCATCCGCCTGCCGCGCACCGCCCGCCAGATGGCGGACGCCTTGCCAGCTTTGGCCGACCAGTACCGCCAGCCGGGCGACTTGGTGTTCTTCAACACCACCGGCGAACCCTATTCACATGTCGGCATTTATATCGGCCATGACGATTTCGTCCATTCCAGCAGCGCCAAGCACGGCGTGATCGTGTCCAACCTGAATACGCCTTATTGGGTGGATCATTTCCTGGGAACCCGGCGTCCCAGCCTCATGGACCGCTGGCTGGGATCGGCGGACAATCGCGAGTAATGCCGTGGGAGCGGTTTTTAACGGCGACCGAATCCGGTGGGCAGAGGTTTCTATCCGCCAATGAGTCCTAGTCGCGGTTAAAAACCGCCCCCACCCCATAAACAGGAGAATTCCCCATGAAAGCCATCGTAATGACCCAGCCCGGCTTGCCGGATTTGCTGGAATTCCGGGACATCCCGGAACCCGCCCTCACCCTGCCCAGCCAGATTAAGGTCCGGCTGCGGGCGGCGGGCGTGAATCCGGTCGACACCAAGATCCGTAACAGCGGCGTGTTTTACCCGGACGGATTGCCGGCGGTGCTGGGCTGCGACGGAGCCGGTGAAGTGGTGGAAACCGGCGCGGGCGTGACCCGTTTCAAAGTCGGCGACCGGGTGTGGTTCTGCAACGGCGGGCTGGGCGGCGACCAGGGCAATTACGCCGAATACACCGTGCTGGACGAGCGCTGGGCCGCGCCCATGCCGAATAGCTTGGATTTCAAAACCGCCGCCGCCGGTCCCCTGGTGCTGATTACCGCCTGGGGCATGTTGTATGACCGGGGACGGTTGCAAGCGGGGCAGACGGTGCTGATTCATGCGGGCGCGGGCGGCGTGGGCCATGTCGCCCTGCAACTGGCGAAGCTACGGGGAGCGCGGGTATTGGCGACGGTGGGTTCGGCGGAGAATGCCGAACTGGCCAAGCAATGGGGCGCGGACGAGGCCATCAACTACAAGGAGCGGGATTTCGTCGAAGTGGTCAACGAGCTGACCCACGGCGTCGGGGCCGACTTGGTGATCGACATGGTGAACCCGGAGGTATTCCGGCGCAGCGTCGAATGCACCGCCCATTTCGGCGACCTTGTGACCCTGCTCGATCCGGGCGAGTTCTCCTTCAAGGAGGCCCGGATGCGCAATCTCCGCATCGGCTTCGAATTGATGCTCACCCCCATGCTGAGGAACCTCGACGCCGCCCGCGCCCATCATGTGGAAATCCTCAACGAGTGCGGCGCATTGATCGACCAAGGCCGGTTGAGCCTACACGTCAGCCAGGTATTGCCACTGGAAAAAGCCGCCGCCGCCCATGTCCAGCTTGAGTCGGGCCGCACGGTGGGCAAAGTCGTGTTGAAGATTGCCTAGTCATCCAACAGCGAGGGGAAACCCATGGTTGCCGTACTACAAAACCCGCCGGTCCAGATGCCGCATTTCAAACTCACCGTGGACGATTTTTACCGGATGGGCGAGGCGGGCATCTTCAAGGCGGATGACCGCATCGAGCTCATTGAGGGGGAATTGATTGATATGGCGCCGATAGGTTCTTTTCATGCGGGTTTGAACAACCGGATCAGTCGATGGATGGCGCGATTACTGGGTGACAAGGCGACGCCGTGGACACAGAGTCCTATCAGACTGTCCCGAAATTCAGCGCCGCAACCGGATTTTGCCCTGCTGCGCTATCGTTCCGATGACTACGCGAAGTCCCTGCCCACGGCTGCCGACGTATTGTTGCTGGTCGAAGTCGCCGATTCCACCATCCGCTCCGACCGCGAGGTGAAAGCCCCACTTTACGCCCGCCACGGCGTCCCCGAGTATTGGCTGATTGACCTGCCGACGCGGTGCATCGAGGTTTATCTCGATCCTGTCGGGGGCCGTTATCAGACGGTGCGGACGGTCGAATCCGGCTTGTTAGCCCCCAGCGCATTCCCGGAAGCGACCCTGGACGTTGGGGAATTTTTTGGCGTGTAACCATGGCGCGTAACCGCGAATTCTGCCCCACCGAGGCGCTCGACAAGGCCATGCGGGTGTTCTGGGCCAAGGGCTATGGCGGCACCTCCATCGAAGACCTGGTGAGCGCCACCGGGGTCAGCCGGTATGGCCTTTACGGGGAATTCGGCGGCAAGAATGGCCTGTTCCTCGCTTCCCTGGAACATTACCGGGCCAACATCATCCGTCCCCTGCTGGACATCATCGAACGGCCCGACGCCGCCCTGGCCGAGATTCGAGCCTTGTTCGACATGCTCGTGGCATTGCTAAGCCAGCCCGGCGGGGAACTCGGCTGCCTGATTTTCAATGCCGTGCATGAAATGGGGTCGCACGACGAAGCGACGGGCGCGCAGATCATGGGGCTACGCGAAAACCTCGCCGCTGGATTGCGGCGGATGCTGCACAATGCCGCTCATCAAGGCGAGCTTCCCGCCGGTTTCGACGTGGAGCGCGAGGCGGATTTCCTGTTCGGCGTCATGCACGCGCTGCCCATGCTGGCCCGCGCCGGGACCGATCCTAAAGTGATTGAACACACAGTAAGCGTGGCCTTGTCCACCCTCGGGCCAGCGGTCAGGGATAAACCAGAACATACGTTCTGAATCTTCTTTACAGGTTTCAGAACGTATGTTCTGATACATCCATCCCGGCCCTCCGGT
>NZ_JBTEKS010000276.1:0-5843 GCF_054333355.1 Methylomagnum sp.
GGTTTCGCTCGCTCTACCCAAGATATGTCTTTCAGGTATGTCTTTTCCTGGAAATCGCCTTAATGGTGTGAAGCGGGCGTGGGAACCTGCGGACCATCCGCCTCAGCGCGTTAGGATGACGTACAGCGCATGGACGACGCCGGGCACGAAGCCCAGCAGCGTCAGCAGGACGTTCAGCCAAAACGCGCCCGACAACCCGACCTCCATGAACACCCCTAGGGGCGGCAGGATGACGGCGAAAATAATTTTGAAGACATCTGTGAACGTGACCGACGACATGGCTTGTCTCCTGTTGAATGAATGGGTTCAGGGAACGCCCTCCGCCAATTCGGCAGCCCCGTGGCCCGAGGCCCGGCGCCGGGGCTTGACGGTGGTGCGGGCGATTTTCGAAGCGTCGAGGCTCGCGGGATCGTGTTCCACATGGATGTGGTCCCGTTCAAGGATCACCCGGAAGCCATCCCCCAGCGCCTCCCGCAATTGACGGGCCATCAGGACTCGGTCGGCGCCGCCCAAATCCCGGCTCCGCAGATCGAGGGCGAGACCGGAATAATGCCGACTGCCCTTGCGGTGCCTGCCGTCCAGTCCCGAGGTGATGACCAGGGCGCGGCCATGCTTTAGCCACACGGAGACGGCGGTGCGGATGGCCGGTAACATGCGCCGATCCAGCCCGCGCAGAATGACGCCCGGCTTGGTCAGAACGCCCGTCGGCAATTCAAAGAATGGCGCCATTCCGGAAAGCTGCCCGACGAGTCCGGCGCGATTTCCTGACATCCAAGCGGATGGCGGGTTCGGCGGCAACGTAGCCATGGCCCACAACCAGCCGATCAACAGCATCGTCAACGTGCCCGGCGAGGAATGCTCGCTGGAAGTTTCCAGCGCAGCGGGGCAGGGCGGTGGTTGCCGAGTGGGCGGGCGCAGGTGTTCGATGGACGAGGCCATGCGAAACATGGCGGGCGATTCGGGCGGACCCGGCGGCTCGGCCTGCTGGCTTATTTCGTGACCTGAATGCCGTTTTTGACGTCCTTAACGCCCTCGACGGCTTGGGCAAGCGTGGCGGCCCGTTCCCTCTCCGCCTCGCTGCGGACGAATCCGCTCAGCCGCACGGTGCCCTGAACGGTCTCGACGTGAATGTCGAGGGCGCCCACCAGCGGGTCTTGCACGTAAGCCGCCTTGACCTTGGTAGTGATGACGCTGTCGTCGATGGCCTCACCGGCGCGGGCCGCGCTGGGATTGTCCGGGTCGGCGGCCCGGGTGATGGCCGGGGCGCAGGCGAGGATGACGGCGATGACCGCGAGCGGCGCGAAAGATTGGGTGGTTGACATCGTGTTGCCCTCCTTGGCTGGTTGAGATTCGGACGCTTCCGGTCCGGGATAGTCGTTTCGACTCAAAATGCGCGGGAAAGGTCGGGGGTGGGGGTTTTTGCGGACGAGTTTGGTTTGAGGAAGAGCGCCGGGCCATCGGATGGGGGCACGCCGTGCGCCCTGCGTGTTAAAGCGCTGAATGTGCGATTCCGCAATGGAGGAACATTGCTCGGCTTTCTCAATGCCGATGGTCGCTATCACCCAGTCCACGCGACACCGACCATGCGAATTCTCCATCGCCATGGGGTTACTCAGGGGCAACACCGCATTGCGGGATAAACTGGGCCGGGGTTTGGAGCGGCGTCGGAAAGAAATCGACGATTTGCTGCAAGCTTATGGCGTGCCGCTGGTCCAAAGGGAGTGAAATAGGGGCCAAGACCCGGCCCGGTCACTGCCATGTAAGAATGTGGCCGAAAACAATTTCCCGGAATTAGCGGACATGGGAAGCGGGGCTTCCGAGACGCGGGTTCCCGAGCGGGAGTTTGGGAACCGGCAGGCTTGCTTCAAAGCGAGCTTTGAATTCCAGTGTTTTGCCAATTTAATGACGATGACAGGTCAACCGCCATCAACCGAGTATGAAAATGCCTACGCGCCAAAACTATTGTGATGATCTTAAACGGAGGCTCCGCGCCGGGCTGTCCCGCTGGCTGATCGGGATGCTGATGCCAGTCTTGGGGGCCGCGCCTGCCTTTGCGTATTCGGCGGACGCATCGGGCGATTGGCCGGACGGGCGGGCCTCGACGCCATCAAGCGCCGAGACCGACCCTCAGGGCGATGGCACCGTGTACCTGCTGCTGCACGGCCTGAATTCCGACGAAAGCGCTTGGAATGCGGCGGTCAAGAGCCTCTTCGGCAACCGTTGCCCCACCCTCCGGGAAGCCACCGACCCGGACAGCATCGCCGCTAGTCGTTGCTATCGGCTGCATTTCTCGGACGACGCCTGGCCCCACGGCGACGGCCTGAGCCTCGACCAATTGGGCGATGAAGTGAGTCGCGCCGTGACCTACATCCAGCAAGTCATGCGCCCATCGGCCATCGTGCTGGTGGGGCACAGCCGGGGCGGACTGGCGGCGCGGGCCTATCTCCAACAGTCCAGCTCAACCCCCCAATTCAAGCTTGCCCTGCTGACCATCGGCACGCCCCACCGAGGCACGCCCCTGGGCCGGGTCAAGGGCTTCATGGACCAGAACCAAGTGAGCATTGGCGACGTGCCCAAGTCCGTGCGCATCAGGTATCAGGGCATCATCCCCACGCCGGTCACGGTGCGCTCCCGCGACCAGTTAGAATTCCTGTTCTCGCCCAGCATGGATTTCCTTAGCACCGAGCCGGGCACCTATGCGGGGACGCCTTGCGCCAATCGGACCAACCAGACCCTCTGCCAACTGAACGCGGACGTGGGGCAACTGAGCGGCTTGGTCGAGGCGTTTGGGCAGATGGTGTCCCGTGGCTTGGTGCTGGGCGGCGACACGCCCATCGGCGAGGGCGTCGAACTGGACCTGCTCGGCGATTTGGCGATCAAGCGCTTGTTTCCCATGTTGATCCCCGCGCTGGATTCCGGGGATTTCGTCCGCCTGCGCGGGTACGTGTTGGCCGACATCATCGGCGGCGTTTCCCGCCGTGGCGATTTTTGTTCGAACGCGAAGAACGCCAAACAAGGCGGCTGGGCCTGGAGCGAGCGCAACCCGGATAGCTGGGCGTGCAACGGCGATGGCATCGTGCCGCTGATTTCCCAGACATTCAGCAAGCTGCTCCCCCGGGAGAAGTTCACCACGGTGAACCTGAGCGGCGTGCATCACACCGAGCAAACCCAGCGCACCCGCAACATCAAGCAGCTATTGCGGGCCATGCTTAAGAAACAGGCGGGCTTCCAGGCGCCCTGAGCCATGAAGCGATTCGTGCGGTGGCTGGTTCCGCTGGTGTTGCTGCTCTTGGTTGGGTTGGCGGGTTGGCGGCTCGTCAACCAAGCGCCGGAGCGGGTCGCCCACGAATCCCGGCGGGCGTTGTCGCGGGAATCGCTCCCGGCCGAGAAGAACGCCCCTCAGCCAGCCCGGCCAAGCTTGGCGCCGGACACGGGCGGGCGATTCCAAACCGGCATTGACCCCCGCTTTCAGGGCTACGCCTCGTCGCGCCTGATGGGTGCGTTGGCGACGGCTGACGCGGCGGGCGACCGGGAAACGGCGCTGGCCGCGCTGGCGACCTTGGAGCGCCGCGCCCAGCTCGGCGACGATGCGGTGCCGCGATTGCTGCTGGATAGCCTGGGGCGGTTCAGCGCTGATAAGCGGCAAGCCCTGGTGAGATTGCTGGGCCGCATCGCCACCCCGGCGGCGCTGGCGGCCTTGTTCGAATTGACGCGCCCGGGTGCGGAGCCGACGTTGCGGCGGGCTGCGCTGGCGGAAATCAGCCGGGTTGGCACCCACACCTACGACAACGGCGAATATCCGATGGAATTGTCGCCCCCACTGGAACAACGCTTGCCCCAAGCCGCGAACGACTCGGAACTGCTGGCGGCGGTGGCGGGCGGGCTGGCTTCCATAGGTGCCGCGTCCGGCGTCGAAGCCTTGCTGGAAACCATCGAAAGCCGCCCGGACGAGCCGCAGAGCCACATCATCGCCCGGCAACTCGCGGCGGTGCGGAATCCCGCCGCCGTGGCCCCGCTGGCGACGCGGCTGAATGGCGATGCCGGTTCCCTCGCGCCGGTGGCTGAAACCGCCGGGAATGCGCTGGCCGCCATGGGCGACCCCGCCGCCACCGAGGCGCTACTGGATTGGGCGGCGCGGGCGGAGGATGATCGGGCGCGGGCGCTGGCCCAGCGTTGGTTGGGCAACATCGTGGATGATGCTTCCGTCGATCTGGTCATGGCGGCGGAGGGGCGCTACACGTTCCGCGATCCGGGCTTGCTGGCGGCGATTCAGGCGAGGCTGTGGGAGCGGGATGCGGAGACCCGGCCTTATGTGGAGGGGCCGGGACAGTAATATCATCAGTCTGGGGTAGGTCGGGCATGTACTCATGCCCGACGCTGCGGTCTGGCCGAAGCGTCGGGCAGGAAATACCTGCCCGACCTACACCTATCGCGTCATTCAATGGCTGACAAAGCACTAGGCCGATCATCCCGGATCCCGCCACTTCCCACCCGGGCCTTAATTAACCGTAACCACTCCCACAGCCATATTATTATCAAAGTTGACCTCTTTGAGATTGGTCCAGACATTCCCTGTGGCATTCAAAATCCCCGTCTGCTGGGGCTTCACTGCGATCACCACGCTGGTTTGCTGATGGGCCTTCAGAGGGCCGAAGCTGCAATTTAGGGAGTTTTCACCATCAATATGGCAGGCTTTGGGAATCGCCACGAATTGCACCGGCAATGAAAAATACTGCGATAAATTAAGCTCGTCGGCCTTTACCGAGCCAGCATTCTTGAGGGTCACTTTATACTGGATTTTCTTTCCCACCGTGGCCTTTTTGAGATTGGGTTTGACCGTCACCGCCACATCACCGGCGGGCAATAGATTCACCGAATCCATCAGGGTATGGGTGTTGTCCTGGCTATTCGGGTCGAATTGGTCGGCCCAGGCATTGGCATAGGCTTGGAAGTAACCATTCTTGGTTTGCGTCACCGTAAAATGTTTGCTGGCACTCGCCCCGCCCGCCAAGTTGCCAACCCGGCAAGTCACCTGGTACGGCCCGGTGGTTCCTATCTGGGTGGATTCACAGCCTGAGTCCCGCGTCACGGGCACAAAGCTTTTTTGGAATTCCACCGTGAATCCCGAATTGGTCGCGGGCGTGTCGCCTTTGTTATTCACCGTGGCGGTATATTCCAACTCGGTGGCGGTATTGGGGTCGTCGCCAATAAGTTTTGATGTTTGGGCGATGGTCAAATCCGCTGACGGCGGTACGGTTGGCATAGTCCTCACGAAAATATCCGCGACGCCATTGGTGTCGTTCTCGACCAAATTGGACGCCTTGGATAAAAAAGCCAGGGTTTGTCCATCGCCGGATAATATTCCGAGATCAGAATTTTCATTCCCTTCAATGCCCTCGCTGGTTTGGCTGATGCGCCAAGTGTGCCGGGTTTTCCGGTCATGCATGAATATATCCGGGGCTTGATTGGAATCCTTGTGGACGAGGTTTTCGGCATGGGATTGGAACGCGACGAACCGGCCATCGCCCGACAGGCCGGTCAGCTCGGAAATACCCCCCACCGCCTCTTCGCCCATGGCCGAGATATTCACCCGCTCCAGGATATTTTTGGCCCGGTCCCGAACGAATATATCCGGCTGGCCGTTATAGTCGTAGGGCACCAAATTACTGGAATAGGAGGCGAAGGCCACGGTGGATTGATCCGCCGACATCAGGGCCGGGCCAGTGGCACCCAAGCTATAAGGCACGTAGAAGGGGTAGGTTGTGATCCACGGCCACGCCTCTTGACCATCGAACGCCAGACTGACCCGTTCTGCGGTCGTGGTTTCCAAATCATAGAAATAC
>NZ_JBTEKS010000277.1:0-5800 GCF_054333355.1 Methylomagnum sp.
GATGCGCAGGTCCGACTCGTGGTAAAGCAGCCCATCCAGCACATGGGTGGCGTCCCGCACCGCCGCATTGATGACCTGGGTGTGGAAGGGCGCGTACTGGTCGGAGATATGGGTATAGAACTGCACGCCCGGCTCCTGCCCTAGCGTATTTTGTTCTTCGGCTGTCAAGGGTGCGCTTCGCCGCTTCGCGCCCTTGACAGGGCAAGCCTTGCGCCAGCTATCAGCCTCTTTTCGGGGCTTCGCGCCCCGTAACCCCGCGCCATTTTTCCAAGCCGGGGTTCCAAGCCAGCGCCCCCCACATCCCGGCCCGTTTCGGGTTGACACGCCGCAAAAGTGCTTTTACAGTTATCCGTATTTACGGCGAATTACAAATACTGAAAGGCGGAATTAATGATTATCGCACTCCTCAACCAAAAAGGCGGTGTCGGCAAGACGACTCTCGCTGTCCATATCGCCCAGGCATTAGCACGCCTTGGCAATCGGGTTTTGCTTGTTGATGCTGACCCCCAGGGCAGCGCCTTGGATTGGTCAGCCAATCGGCCAGATAACCCCCTATTTCCAGTTGTTGGCTTGCCAAAGCCGAACCTACATAGGGAGTTGCCAGCTATTGCGGATGGTAAGGATTACATCCTGATTGATGGTCCGCCCCGTGTTAATGAGTTGGCACGAGCCGCCATTATGGCAAGTGATGTGGTTCTAATTCCTGTGCAGCCTTCGCCCTATGACGTATGGGCAGCTAAGGAGATAGTTGACCTTTTAAGCGAGGCAAGCACTTTTAAAGAAAACATTAAAAGCGCTTTTGTAATTAATCGTAAAATCGTAAATACGGCAATAGGTCGGGATGTAGGGGAAGCACTGGCTAGTTATTCCGTGCCAGTTCTTAAAACTACTATCGGCCAGCGCGTGGCTTTTGCTGAAAGTGCCGCCCAAGGTTTAACCGTCTTTGATACTGATTCGACCAGCCCAGCCACCCGCGAAATTGAATCCCTTGTTGCCGAGATTTTGGAGTTAGGAAAATGAGTAAGAAAATCACTATAGGAGCTAAGCCGACTACCCGGCCTGTTACTGCCGATGATTGGGTAGAAAGCCGCAAAGTAGAAACCGAGGCAGCAGAAGAAATGAAGCGCCTAACTTTTGATGTTTCCGAATCTTTGCACCGACGAATTAAGAGTCAGTGTGCCGCCAAGGGCGTTAAGATGGCCGACGAACTCCGAGAGCTTCTAGAAAAGCATTTTCCCGCAAATACTGTAGCTAAATCGTAATTACGGCGAACATCATTTACGGAAAACATCAATTACGGCGATTGTTATGAAGTTAAATTTATAGGGGATTGCCTAGTGATTAAAACGCATATATTGTGCTGATATAATAAAGGCGCAACCCCGCTAAGAGATACGCCTTTATTACTTTCCATTTCGGGCAGTTTGGAGCGTCCCCGCTTGAACTGCCCGGCTAACATAACATAAAAAAATAAAAGTGGAAGCTGGAAATGAATAGTGATGAAGAAACCCAACAGCCAAAAAACAAAAAGCCACTGGTAAGCAAGCGCCAGAAAAGCCAGCTTACCGAGTCTTTTAATATCTATACTACGCCAGCAACCCCCGCCGATTTGGCTTTCATAGCGCGGGAACTTGTACTTTGTACCCTTCCCCATAGTGACCCCGGCAATGTGCCTACATGGAGCAGGACAAACGGAAATTTAACTTTACGCATCAATCCGGGGTATAAAAGAGACGAGGAAACTAAACGGGATGTTTGTATAGGCTACCCTTACGGAACCATTCCCCGCCTTATCCTGATATGGATGATTACCGAGATTCTACGCACCAAAAACCGCCGCCTAGAGCTTGGACATTACCTTGGAAATTTCTTGGATAAAATAGGATTAAGCAGTAGTACGGGGCGCGGCAAGAGAGGAGACGCAAAGCGCGTTCAGCATCAGATGGAGCGGCTTTTTAATTCTACAATTAGTTTTGAATATAGGTTGGATAGCGAGTCAAGCAGAAGGAGCGGCAGGGCTTGGCTTAATATGGAAGTAGCACCAGAGGGGGTATTATGGTGGGATAATAAAGCTATTGACCAAGGCGCGTTATGGGGAAGCTGGATAGAGGTAGGAGAAAAGTTTTATCAGGCAGTAATAGCAAATCCTTACCCGCTGGACATTAGGGTTTTACGCAAGATAAAAGACAGTGCATTAGGGATTGACCTTTACACCATTTTAAACCGTGAAGCCTACCGCGCCAAAAAAGAAGGAAAATCGCGTTTTATAGCGTGGGAATGGCTATATGTCCAAACTGGCAACGAGTACAGCAATGAAGACGCAATCAGGAACTTCCGCCGCAAAGCCTTAGAGCAAATAGAGCAAATCCTTAAAGCCCATAGCGGCTTGCTTATAAGCATCCAGAAAGGGCGCAGGGGGCAAAAGTCCGGGCTGGTGGTCAGCAACCTTTCTACCCCGTCAATCCCTCCTGAACCCCCGCAGAAGTTGCCCCAGGATGCGGCGGGCGGGCAGATCGCCGCCGCTTCCCCTAGGCTGGCGCTAGTCCCGCCTTCGCCGCAACACCTGCCCCAGCTCCACCCCGCCACAATCGAGCAGTTCCGCGAGCGCTACCCGCTGCTAGACCCCTACACCTGCAAACATGACTTCGACGCATGGCAGGAAGGGCTAGAGCCGAACAGGAAGGCGAGGGACTACGACAAGGCGTTCCTTGGCTTTGCTTCCAAATGGGCGTTTGGCAAGGCGTAGGGCATCACCCAACACCAGCACCATAAAGCCAGAGGCATAAACTCACTGACTTCTTTAGGTTTTGGTGTGGAACATTTTTCGTGAAACAATTTCTTGTGGGTAAGCCAGTGCAAAACGCAAGTTATTCTGGGTGAATTGGTACACCCTAACTGTTTTATTTAAAATCAATAAGTTAGTTAATTTATTCTGGGTGAATTGGTACACCCTAACATGGGTGAATTGGTACACCCATTCTATATCTAAGAATCTATAAAAAATCTTCTGTAGTTAGCGGGCCGCTTCCTGTGGATAACTTAGCGGACAACCAACAACGCCAGGGCAGGAAGATTGATTGATTAAGCGGAGTTCGCTAACGCTCACAACCTGTTTTGATAGCGGGGAGACCCCGCACCCCCTCACGGCAGCCAGCCAAGGGGGGGTCAGCTCACGAAACGGAAAATATCGTACGCTAAGAAATCGAAGTCCCTGTTTAACCGAGGCTTCAGGCCGCCAATCGCGTCTCGATCCGTCCAGTTGAGGCATACCCCATCCTGGCGTCAGGAAGGCCGTCCCAAAGTGTCAGACTAGAATCCGTTTTGGAATTGATTGACACATTGCACGCAAGGTTATAGATGTCATCCTGACAGATCAGTTCAGGAGACCCCCCTTGCACGGCCAACGCATCGGCTACGCCCGCGTCAGCAGCCTCGACCAGAACCCCGAACGCCAGCTGGAACAGATTCCCCTGGACCGCGTCTTCACCGACCACGCCTCCGGCAGGGATGTCCGGCGGCCGGAGCTGGAGCGCCTCCTGGCCTTCGTCCGCGAGGGCGACACGGTGGTCGTGCACAGCATGGACCGCCTGGCCCGCAACCTCGATGACCTGCGCCGGCTCGTGCACACGCTCACCGGGCGGGGCGTGTGCGTCGAGTTCGTCAAGGAACGCCTGACCTTCACCGGCGAGGATTCGCCCATGGCGAACCTGATGCTGTCGGTGATGGGGGCGTTCGCCGAGTTCGAGCGCGCCCTCCTCCGCGAGCGGCAGCGCGAAGGCATCGCGCTCGCCAAGCGGCGGGGCGCCTACCGGGGCCGCCACAAGGCCCTGGCCGACGACCGGATCGCCGAGCTCCGGCGACGCGCCCACGCCGGTGAGCCCAAAGCCGCCCTGGCCCGGGAATTCGGCATCAGCCGCGAAACCCTCTACCAGTATCTCCGCGCCGAGGCCCGGGCGTGCCCCGCCGCCGGATGTTGACGCCGGCCGAGCGTGCCGGCCTGCTGGCCTTTCCCGAGGCCGTCGACGAACTCATCCGCCATTACACCTTCTCCGAAGCCGACCTCGCGGTGATCCGGCAGCGGCGCGGTGCCCACAACCGGCTGGGTTTCGCCGTGCAGCTCTGCTATCTCCGCCATCCGGGATTCGCCTTGCCGCCCGAAGGCGAGCCGCCGCCGCCCCTGCTGGCGTTCGTCGGCCGCCAATTGCGCCTCGACCCGGCCTTGTGGCCGGGCTACGCGCAACGCCCGGAGACCCGCCGGGAGCACCTGGCGGAATTGCAGGCCTGGCTGAACCTGCGGATGTTCACCCTAGCCGATTACCGCCGGGTGATTCCTCCGCTGGCCGAGCTGGCGCGGCAGACCGGCCGTGGCCTCGTGCTCGCCGAAGCCCTGGTCGGGTGGCTGCGGGAGCGGCGGATCATCCTGCCCGCCCTCGACGTCATCGAACGGGCCTGCGGCGAGGCGCTGAGCCGCGGCACGCGCCAGGTCTACGCCGCCCTGAACGAACCGTTGTCCGAGCCGCACCGCCTGGCCCTGGACGCCCTGCTGGCGGTCCGGGCCGGCGGTAAGAACAGCGGGCTGGCCTGGCTGCGCCAGCCGCCGGGGCCGCCCAAACCGAAACACATCCTGGCCCACCTGGAGCGGCTGAAGGCCGTGCGTGACCTCGGCCTTCCGGAGGGGCTGGAGAGCGCCGTCCACCAGAACCGTCTGCTGAAGCTGGCCCGCGAAGGCGGACAGATGACCGCCCAGCACCTCCGCGATCTGGAACCCGTCCGGCGCTACGCCACCCTGGTCGCGGTGCTGCTGGAGACCCGCGCCACGCTGATCGACGAGGTGATCGACCTGCACGACCGCTTCATGGCGTCGCTGTTCAGCCAGGCCAAGCGCCGCCATGCGGAGCGGTTCCAGCGGTCGGGCAAGGCCATCAACGAGAAGGTGCGCCTGTACTCGCGCATCGGCCGCGCCTTGCTGAACGCCAAGCAGTCGGGCAAAGACCCGTTCGCCGCCATCGAGGCCATCCTGCCCTGGGAGGCCTTCACCGAAAGCATCGCCGAGGCGGAGCAGTTATCCGAGCCCGAGGACTTCGATTGCCTGGCCCTCCTCGGCGAAAGCTTTTCGCAACTGCGCCGCTACACGCCGGTCTGGCTGGACGCCTTGTCCTTCCGGGCCGCCCCGGCGGCGCGCGACCTGCTCTCGGCCATCGACGTGCTGAAGGGCATGAACGAGCGGCAGGCCCGCAAGGTGCCCGGGGAAGCGCCGACCTCGTTCGTGCGCAAGCGCTGGAAGCCCTGGGTCAACACGGCGGACGGCCCGGACCGGCGCTTCTACGAACTCTGCGTGTTGTCGGAACTCCGCAACGCCCTGCGGTCGGGCGACATCTGGGCGCAAGGCTCCCGCCAGTTCAAGGACTTCGAGGCGTACCTGCTGCCCCGGCCGCGCTTCGCGGCGCTGCTCGAAGGGCGGGCGCTGGGCTTGGCCGTGGCGACCGAGGACCACCGCTTCCTGGACGCCCGGCTGGAGGCCCTGGAGCAGGAATTGGCGACCGTGGAACGCCTGGCCGCCGCCGACGAACTCCCGGACGCGTCGATCACCCCGGCGGGTCGCCTGAGGGTCACGCCGTTGGGCAAGGCCGTGCCGGAGGCGGCCGAAACCTTGATGGCGCAGGCCTATGGCCGCTTGCCGCACCTGAAGATCACCGAACTGCTCCTGGAGGTCGACGGGTGGACCCGGTTCACCCGGCACTTCACGCACCTCAAGAGCGGCGACCCCGCCCAGGATCGGAACCTGTTGCTGACCGCCCTC
>NZ_JBTEKS010000278.1:0-5799 GCF_054333355.1 Methylomagnum sp.
TTCATGGCGTCCAAGGCCCAGAACGAAATCATGCTGGCCTTGGCGACCCACTGACCGGTGTCACCCAACTGCACCACCGCGTTGGACAGGACCACCTGCGGCACGAGCAGGATGGGCGCCATCGCCACGGCCTTGTCGTTGGTGTCGACGAAGGCGCTGACCGCGAGCCCCATGCAGGTCGCCGAGAAGGCCGCGAGGAACAGGGCGCCGAGGCTCCCCGGCAAGCCCAGGGTGAGGGGCAGCAGGCCGGCCACGACGCCCAGCAGCATCAGGCATTGCAGCAGGCACAGGAGCGCCAGCGGCAGCAGCTTGCTGGTCAGGTACGGGCCGATCCCCAGATTCACCGAGCGCTCCCGCAGGTAGACGGGAAGCTCCTTGACCACCTCGCGGGCCGAGTTGAGGGTGCCGAACCAAATCGCCGACAACACCAGAATGAACGAAATGGTGCTTTCCGCCCTGGCCTTTTCCAGCAGCGAGCCATCGACCTTGAACACCAGCCCGATCAACACGGCGATGAGCGGCGCCTGCGATAGCATGATTAGCAGGTTCCTGCGGTCGGACAGCACCAGATCGAAATAGCGGCGGGTGAGGGTGTAGGTCTGCCGCAGGTCGAACCGGGAGCGGGCCGCGCCAGGCGCCCGGACGGCTCGCGCCGGTTCCTGGGATTGCCCGGCGGGCGCCATGCGATCCGTGATGAAACGGGAGTACAAGGGCGAGGCGCGGAATTTGTCCGCCCAGGCCCGTGGCGTGGTGGGACCGTCTTCCAGCAGGTCGTAGACCCCGCTCAGCCGTTCGACGCCAAAATAGGCGCAGGCCTCCCCCGGCGGGCCGAAATAGACCAGCCTGCCCTTGTGCAGCAGGACCACCAGCTTGCACGCGTCGATGTTCTCCAGGGTGTGGGTGATGCAAACCACGGTCTTGCCGTCGGCGGCCAGGTCGGCGAACAGGCGCATCATGCGCTTGTCGGTGCCCGCGTCCAGGCCGCTGGTCACCTCGTCGAGGAACAGGATGTTGGGGTTGGAGACCAGCCCCACCGCCAGGCTGACCCGCTTGAGTTGCCCGCCGCTCAGGGGCGCCGGGGTGTCGATGGGGCTGTCCGCCTTGTCTTCCAGGCCGACCTTTCCCAGCACCCGCAGGGTGTGGTCGTGGATTTCGCTGGCGTCGGTGTCCCTGGGCAAGCGCAGCCGGGCGGTGTAGTCCAGCGCCCGGCCCGTGGTGATCTTGCGGTGGACGATATCCTGCTGCGGGACGTAGCCGATGGAGGCGCGGAAGGCGTCGAACGAGGCGTACAAGTCCTGGCCGTTGTAGAGGACTTGGCCCCCGGTGGCGGGGCGGCGGCCATTGAGGGCGTCCAGCAGGGTGGATTTGCCGGAGCCGCTGGTCCCGAAGACGACCACGAATTCGCCCGGCTCGATGACCAGGTTGATGTCGTCCAGCAGGCGCTTGGCGGCCTTGGTGGCGTGGTCCACCACGTCCTTGAACAAGCCCCGCACCTCCACCCGCACCCGCCCGGACGAGTCGATGGGTTCCAAGGCCTCCCCGGTGAACGAGAACGAAAACGCGCCGATGACGACCCGGTCCCCTTGGGTCAGGCGGGTCCGGCCCTGTAGGCGCTCGCCATTGATGTAGGTGCCGTTGATGCTGCCGAGGTCTTGAATGTCCACGCCCGCCGGTTCGCAGTAGAGGCGGGCGTGTTCGCGGGACACCACGGGGGAGGGCAACACCAAATCGCAGCCCGGCCAGCGGCCAATGGTCAACACGCCGGACCGCGCCTTGGCGTGGCGGACGGGCCGCGTGGTTGGGGTGGCGTGTGTGCCGCTGGGCAGGCTGACCTGGAACAGGGTCTTGTCCAGCGACAGCCAATCCCCGTCGGACAGGAGGCGTGGCCCGGTCAGTTCCTCGCCATTGATGGACACCGCGCCCGCCCCGGTCGGACTCACCTGCCAACCCTCGGGCTTCAGGCTCAGCATGGCGTGATTGCGGCGGACATCCGGGCCGTCCAGGGCGATGTCGCTGTTGACGCCGACGGTGCGGATGTCCCCCATCGCCAAGTCCCGGGTTATTTTCTTGCGGGTGTAGGAGCTGCGGAATTCTATGGTTTGCCGTTCTAGCACATCTATTTCCGTCTTTTGTTGGATTTGTGGGGATGGCGGCCGAGTGAATCGGGGTTCTTTTGATCCGCCATCGGCGTTGGACTAATTGGGGGGAGGCCATCCGTAGCGGCATGGGTTTTGGTTTGCTGTCGGCGATTGATACACCTGCTAAGGAGGATGCGTCAAGCGAGCTTTGTGGATTTCTCGCGCATAGTCTTCGAGCGCCGTGTCTGCTCTGGTCTGGTCTTTGTGATTGCTTTAAGGCCCGTGGAGGCTTTGCTAGGGGCTGATTTTTAGATATTTCTGTTTGTTCTAGCCGCCATCGTGGCTTCCGGTCGATGCTTTGGGTTCAATGGCCTTCACGGCTTCCTCATGTGGACGATTTAACCGGCCCGGCGAGAGCGCCATGGATGGGTCTTCATCCGGGCCGGTCTTTGGTTTTGCTTCACTGACCCGGTAGGTTTAGGTCGCGCCTTGCTGGGGGATGGGTCCCGATGCTGTTTTCAGGTGTGGATGACTGTTCGGAAGGTTTCCCGTCCTTGGGGTTTATCCACAGGCGGGTCATGGATAGAAAGAAGGATAAATAGAAGAATAAAAGAATAAGAGCTAAAAAAGTGTGTTTTTTTGTTTTAAAATCAATTGGTTAAAAATATCACCCGCGACCTATACCTACCGAAAGGCGGGTTTTTTTTGGGCACCCGCGACCTATACCTACCGAAAATTCCCCGACCCGCGACCTATACCTACCTATCAATTACCCACCCGCGACCTATACCTACCGAGACCCGCGACCTATACCTACCGAAAATCAGCCCGACCCGCGACCTATACCTACCGATATTTTTCGCCTGTGGGCAAGTTATCCACAGTTATTGGGCGAGTTATCCACAGCCGTGGCCAGGCGCTTGTTGGCCGCTTTCGCTTCGCGGATGAATTCCAGGGTGGGATGCAGGGCGTATTTCACGTCCTCTATCTTGCCCCGGACGCCGAGGATCTCCTGGCGGTTGATGTGCTGTAGGACGCCTTGGGCGCGGAGCTCCTCGAGCGCCTTGGAGACGGCGTCGATGCCATCCCGCTCGCGCTTGTAGTTGACCAGGGCGCTGTCCCGCTTGATCGTGCTGTAGAGTATGTCGAACGTGCTGGTGGCGCTGGCGAACGTGAATTTGAGGGCGAGTTGCTTGTGCAGCCAGCGGGCCAGCTGGGTGTTGTGGGCCATCATCCGGTGGTAGTTGAACTGCCGGTAGGTCAGCGCGTCCACGCTTTGCGTGATGAGCGGGTGGAACTGGGCCACCCACTTGGCCTCCGGGTTGTCGCGCAGCCTCTTGCGGGACACGGCGGCCAGCGCGGGCAGATAATTGGTGCGTGAAAAGGCTTGAGTGTCGTTGCCCTCGTCGGCGCGGATTTCGATCAGGCTGCCGGAGAGGATCTGTAGGCTCTTCATGATTTCCTGGTAGGAGCGGCTATGCCCCCGCCGCCTCAATTCTTCCCGCAGCATGTACAGCGAGAACACGACGCCGCAGCGGTAGTTGAGCTTGTCGAAGAAGCCGCGGTCCTGCTCGGCGGCGATTTTCCGCAAGGCGTCCTCGACCAGCTCCTCGGTGGCGCTCGGATAATAGTCCAGGGCGCGGCCATCCTCCTCGCGGATGCGGGCGGGTTGGATGATCGCCTTGAGGTGGGCGCCCTTGTAGGCGAAGGAAATCTCGTAAAGGTCGAGGAAGCCGTCGGCGGTGCGCATTTTCATCATCGCCTGCCGCGAGACGGAATAGCGTGGGATGCTGTCCCAAAGGTCGATGGTGTTGGAGAGCTGGTCCCGTTCGGCGGCGGTGTTGCAGAGGAAGCTCTGGAACAGGTCGAGTTGGCTGTTGCGGAATTCGCTTTCGCCCGGAAGCGTCGCGAGGCCGCTTTTCTTTTTTTTGCGCTCGGTCATGGGAAGGCTCTCATGGTGCGCCCTGGGCGGGCGGATGTTTTCAGGAGGCCGTGGGGGTGCGGCCATATTTCACAAACAAGTCGTTGATGGCCTCGGCGAGCAAGGACTGCACGGTCTTGTCCTCGTTCAGGGCCAATTGCTTGATTTCGCGGGAAATGGCCGGATCGAAGAAGCCGGTTAGGGCTTTCTTGCCCTGGCGGCTGGGCGGCAAGTGGGTCGCCGCAGGCTCCGGGGCGGGGACGCCATGGGCTGTCGCGGCGCTGGGCCGCGGCTCGCCAAGCGCCGCGTTCTGGCTGGCGGACGGCTTCGGCTTTCTAGGCATGTTTTCACCTCTTCATGTATACATGTTTATATGATTGCAAGGATGCTCGGGTCCACGCAAGCAAGCCCGCTGCCGACCCGGTTGATTCCGCGCCGTTCGAGGCTGCGATGGGGCGGCGGACGGGTTCGGCGTTCGATCTCGGCGGCGGGGAGCCTTAATTCTCCACGGCGCGGTGGACTCTTCTGATGTGGCGCAAATGCCCCTGGCGGATGAAAGCAACCGGCCTCCTTGGCTTTTAGGAATGGCGGTTCGTATTCTGCCATCCGTAATAACGGGCCAACCATTTTTGAAGCACAACGTGTCTTTTTCTCCGGCGGTAACGCCCTTCCAGCTCTCCGTATCCGTAGTTATCCCCGTCCATCGGGGGGGGCGAATTTAGACGCTGTTTGGCGGGGCTACAAACCCTGTCGCCTCCACCCGATGAAATCATCGTGGTGGTGGACGGCGAGGACGATGGCTCGGGCGGGGCCGCCGAGCGCGCCGGGGCGCGGGCCAGCCAAGGCGCCCTGCTGTTGTTCCTGGACGCCGACGTGGTGCCCGCTCCCCCGGTCGTCGGCCAGGTCCGCGAGGCGTTCCGGGCCGACGCCGGCCTCGCCGCCCTGATTGGCTCCTACGACGACGCGCCGGGCGACCCGGCCTTCCTGTCGCAGTACCGCAACCTTCTCCACCACTACGTTCATCAAACCGCCGGGCGGAGGCCCACACCTTCTGGGGGGCGTGCGGCGCGGTGCGGGCCGTTCTTCGCCGTGGGCGGCTTCGACGAGGGCATCGACCTCCCGGCCATGGAGGACATCGAGCTGGGCTACCGGCTGAGTGGGGCCGGTTATTCCATCCGCTTGGCCAAGGACATCCAGGTCAAGCACCTCAAGCGCTGGGACGCGCTCACCATGCTTCGCACCGACATCTTCCAGCGGGCCATTCCCTGGACGCGGCTGCTGCTCCGCGAAGGGCGGATGCGCAATGACCTGAACCTTGGCACCGACAGCCGCCTGAGCGCCGGGCTGGCCTGGCTGGGACTGGGCGCCTGCGCCGCCGCCCTGGTCCAGATCGAGGCGGCCTACGTGGCGGTGGCGGCGGGCGCGGGATTGCTGTGGTTGAACGCGCCGCTGTACCGCTTTTTTCAACGCCGGCGGGGATGGCTGTTCGCCGCACGGGCGCTTCCCTGGCATTGGCTATATTTTCTCTACGGCAGCGCGGCTTTCGCCTTCGTGCTGATCCGCGACCGCTTCGGCAAGGCGCGAGCCTCCGGTCCCGTCGAGCCTCTGGCCCCCTAGCAATAACGACCTGCTCCGTCAATTTGCATGAGTGAACTTCACACCGTCATCGTGGGGGCCGGCCCCGCCGGGCTCACCGCCGCCTATGAATTGGGCCGACAAGGCGCTTCCGCCGTGGTCCTGGAAGCCTCGGAGGAGATGGGTGGCTTGTCCCGCACCGCCACCCACCGCGACTACCGCTTC
>NZ_JBTEKS010000279.1:0-5795 GCF_054333355.1 Methylomagnum sp.
GGCCGACTCGGTTTTGAAAACCGAGTCGGCCTAGGTGAACGCCGTAAACCCAAAATGAAAATGCCCTAGCCGTTTTGTCGGGTGGGTTAGACGCATATTCGAACAAGCATTTCATTGACGCTGGATTGGCCGTGCGCCTAACCCATACGCAATCGCCGCCGCGCCGCTCAAATCCAAAAAAATCAGCAGGCCATATCTTTGCCATCTTTGCGCCACAGCCTTAACAGCGGGTTGCTTGCTTTTCCTTAGCCCACGCCGCAAACTCGCAATATCCTCACTTTTTCTAACCCTTAATAACCACGGGGATAACCATGGCTGTGCGCAATCAAAATGAAACGCCCGACTCGCCCGGCTTCACGCCGACGGGAACCTGGCTCTTACTGTGTGTGGTGGCCGCCGCGATGGTGGCGGCTTGGCTGTTCCTCTACTTCGGCGTGTTCCTGCCACGCGGCGCGGTGCAGTGAGGTAAGCCATGGAAAACAATCCTTTCGATAAAGACAACATCGCCGCCGAGGCGCGGAATCTGCGCGACCTGCCCGGCGCATTACACATTGATCCGCTGGAGAAGAAGTGGATTTACGTGGTGCTGGGTTCCATCACCGTGCTGCTCGGCTCCATTCTCTTCACCGCTCTGGTGGGCCACATCCACCCGCCGGGCGGCATGGAAACCATCGACTCCGCCTCGCTCCATCTCAGCGAGGAATTCGCCGAGGATAAACTGGGCCTCGCCACCCAGGCCGACGGCGGCCTGAAAGTCACCATGGTCGCCGCCCGTTATGGCTTCTATCCCCGTGAAATCACCGTGCCCGCCGGGACGTCCATCACCTTCCGCATGGCGAGCGCCGACGTGCTGCACGGCGTCCACGTCCCCATGACCAACATGGGCACCATGATCGTGCCGGGTTACGTCTCGACCGTGACCACCACCTTCCCCAAGCCGGGCGAGTACCCGATGCTCTGCAACGAATATTGCGGCATGGGCCACGACCACATGTGGAGCAAGATCACGGTGGTTTCCAAAGAAACCTGGAACGCCGCACACAACACGGGGAAATAAGCCATGGCCGATAAAGAATTCCGCACCTTTGTACTCAGCCATTTGTGGCTGGCCTTCGGCGCCTTCGCGCTGGCCTGCGTGCTGGGGCTGTACCAAGTCCTGGAGCGCAGCGGGCTGATTCCCGCCATGCAGTCGCCGCAGGTGTATTTCGCGTCCGTCAGTACCCACGGGGTGTTGATGGGCTTCGTCCTCACCACGTTCTTAATCATGGGCTTCGGCTACGCGGTCGCCACGTCCAGCCTCAAGACGCCGCTATGGAATCCCAAGCTGGCCTGGACCGGCTTCGGCGTTTCCGCCTTCGGCACGGTCATGGCGGCGATTCCGCTGCTGATCGGCAAGGCGTCGGTGCTGTACACCTTCTACCCGCCGGTGCAGGCCAGCGTGTTCTTCTACCTGGGCGCGACCCTGCTGGTGGTGGGTTCGTGGTTCTGGGCCGCGATCATGATCGTCATGTTCGTCCAATGGAAAAAGGCCCATCCCGGCGAAACCGTGCCCCTGCCGATGTTCGCCTACACCGGCAACGCCGTGCTGTGGCTGTGGACCAGTGTCGGCGTGGCACTGGAAGCGGTGTTCCAATTGCTGCCCTGGGCGTTCGGATTGATTGACACCATCGACGTAGGGCTGGCCCGCACCCTGTTCGCTTGGACCCTGCACCCCATTGTGTATTTCTGGCTGCTTCCGGCTTACATCGCGCTGTATAGCTTCGTGCCCAAGGCGGCGGGCGGCACCCTGTTCAGCCATGATCTGGCCCGCATCGCCTTCGTGCTGCTGGTGGTGTTCGGCCTGCCCATTGGTTTCCACCATTTGTATATGGACCCGGAACAGGGCAAGACCTTCAAGCTCATCCACGCCGTGGGCACCTTCCTGGTGGCCGCGCCCACGCTGATCACGGGCTTCACCGTCATCGCGTCCATGGAAAAGGCCGGTCGCCAAGCGGGCGGCGTAGGGTTGTTCGGCTGGATCGGTGCCCTGCCCTGGCGTGACCCGATGGTGCTGGCGGCGATCCTCGGCTTCCTGATGCTCATCGCCGGCGGCTTCGGCGGCATCGTCAACGCCAGCTACGCCATGAACGCCATGGTCCACAACACCGCCTGGGTGCCGGGCCATTTCCACCTGATGTTCGGCGGCACCACGGTCATCCTGTACATGGCGATTGGCTACTACATCTGGCCGTCGCTGACCGGCAGGGCGCTGGCGTGCAAATCGCTGGCGCTGGTGCAGATCTGGACGTGGTTCATCGGCATGGTGATTCTCAGCACGCCTTGGCATGTCCTGGGCTTGCTGGGCCAGCCGCGCCGCATTTCCAGCGTGGCCTATAACAGCCTGCTCACCCTGGCCTGGGACCCTTACGAACTGGCGATGATCGTGGGTGGCCTGATTCTGGTCGGCTCGGCGATTCTGTTCGTCTACATCCTCTGGAAATCCCAGACCGAGGGCACCGCGCAGCCGGACGCTCAAATCGAGTACGCTGGTTACGACCAACCCACCGCGAAAGTCCCCGCCCTGCTTAACGGCTTCGGCGTGTGGAACGTGGTGATTTTGCTGTCCATGCTGGCGAGTTTCGGCTACCCAATAGCCCAGTTCTTCCTGACCAAGACCTTCGGTTCCATCGGATGGGGGTATTAAGAATGAACAAGACGACTTACTTGATTGGCGGGCTGCTGCTCGTGATGTTTGGGACCGCCGCGCTGGCGGAGCCTTCCTCCAAAGTGGCTTGGACTACGGAGACGCTGGCTTTCGTGAAAAGCGGCGACGCCGCCAAGGGCAAGCAACTGGCGGAAACCTGCGCCGCCTGCCACGGCACCGGCCCGCAACCCACCGGCAGCGATTTTCCTTATCTGCAAGGGCAACTCGCGGCCTATCTCTACAAGCAACTGAGCGACTACAAGTCCGGCACCCGCGCCAATGCGGTGATGGCGGGCCTCGCCGCTGGCTTGTCGGAAAAGGACATGGCCGACATCGCCGCTTGGTATAGCCAGCAGGAGATTCCGGCGGGCAAAAAAGAGGCGGGCGCCACCGACAGCGCTGAGGTTTTGGTCGAGAACGGCGACGGCAAGCGCATCCTGCCGCCCTGCCAAGCCTGCCACGAGCCGGGTGGACAGGGGCAGAAGGTCGATGTGCCCGCCCTGGCCGGTCAAAATCCGGTCTACACGGAGCAGACGCTCAAGGACTACAAGAGCGGTGCCCGCAAGAACGACCTCTATGGCCGAATGCGGACCATCACCCAGCAGCTCAGCGATGAGGAAATCCAGCAGCTAGCCCGGTATTATTCGGGGCTGAACTAGGCTGACACAGTAGGACGAAGCGAAGCCGGGCGGGTTAATCCCCGCCCGGTTTGTTTTGGGGGGATGGTTTTGATTATATTGGCGTCCCGCCGAGGCTTGGGCGGCGGAGGATCAGCCACCGTTTGCGATAGCTTGGAATTGTTTGGAGAGTGGCCGTGAAACCGCTTAAATTCGTTGGTTCATCCCTGGATAACTTACGTGATTTTCCTTTGGAAGTCCGACGGGAATGCGGGCGGGAGTTGAACCGGGTGCAGCAAGGTTCCATGCCCACCGACTGGAAGCCGATGCTGAATGTGGGACCGGGTGCTTATGAGCTACGGGTTCATGCGCTTGGGGAATGGCGGGTGATTTACCTTGCCAAAATGGAGGACGCCGTTTACGTGCTTCATGCTTTCCAGAAAAAGACTCAGCGGACCCGTCAAACCGATATTGATCTCGCTAAGCGGCGCTACCAATCGTTAAGAGGTTGACCATGGCAGAACACACCGACGATATAGATACTCGCATCATTGATTCTTGCGGAAATGTATTCGCTGACTTGGGTTTCCCGCCGGAAGAAGCCGAAATTTATGCGCTTCGTTCCGAATTGATGAACCGCCTCGAAACCGTCTTGCGCGAGCGGGGCTGGACACCCGCCGAAGCCTCCGAGCGCTTGAATATTGGTCGGACGCGGGCCACCGAGTTGCTGCGGGGCGAATGGCGCAATTTCAGCCTCGACAGTTTGATTAGCCTCGCGGCGCGGGCGGGTCTTAGAACCCGGTTGGAATTAGCGGAAGCCGATTAACAATCCGCCATGAAGATTACATACCCCGCTCTGTTCGATCCTCAACCCGAAGGTGGCTACACGGTGACATTCCCGGATTTGCCCGAGGCCATTACCGAGGGCGATTCCATGGAACAGGCGCGATTCAACGCCGCCGAGTGCTTGTCCTTGGTGCTGGATGTGCGGATGGAACAGGGCGACCCTATTCCATTGCCTTCTTCGGCGGAGGGCAAGGAATGGATCGAACCCGACGCGGCCACTCAGGCGGCGTTGTTGGTCCACCTGACCCGAGCGGCGGAACAGAAGTCATTGGCTGATTTGGCGCGAGTGCTGGGTGCCTCATGGCCCGCCGTCAAACGGCTTGAAGACCCGCGTCACCCGCCGACCATCAAGCAATTGGAGCGGGCGGCGGCGGCTCTGGGCAAGCGGTTGGTATTGTCGTTTGAAAGCTGAATCGCACTTTTCATACAGCCAATCCGAGACATAGGTTATGAACGCACAAATCCACCGGGACGATTTCTATGGCTGGGCCATGCAAAACGCCGAGTTGCTGCGGCAAGGCCGGTTGGGCGAAATCGATAGCGAACGCATCGCCGAGGAATTGGAAGATATGGGGGGAAGCAAAGAGCGCGAATTGGAAAGCCGGTTGGGCGTGTTGCTGGCTCATCTGCTGAAATGGGTTTATCAACCGGAGCGGCGGGGCACATCGTGGCGGGCCACCATCGACGAGCAACGCCTCAGGGTAGCGCGGGTACTCCGCAAGAATCCCAGCCTCAAATCGAAACTCAACGAGGCCTTCGCGGATGCCTACGACGACGCGCGGTTGATTGCCATGCGCGAGACCGGCATCGACAAAAAGGTTTTTCCAAAAGCCTGCCCGTTCAGCATCGCCGAGACGCTTAACGACGACTACTGGCCCGAATAACTTTCACTTACGACCCAGGTACACGACTCATGCAATGGGAAACCGTCATCGGGCTGGAAATCCACGCCCAACTCGCCACCAAATCCAAAATCTTTTCCGGCGCGGCCACGGCCTACGGCGCGGAGCCGAATACTCAAGCCTGCGCCGTTGACTTGGGGCTGCCGGGCGTCCTGCCGGTGCTGAACAAAGACGCCGTCCGCATGGCGATCAAGTTCGGCCTCGCCATCGGCGCGAAGGTCGCGCCGCGCTCGGTGTTCGCCCGCAAAAATTATTTCTATCCCGACTTGCCCAAGGGCTACCAAATCAGCCAGTACGACCTGCCCGTGGTCAGCACCGGCCAGATGATTATCGAGGTGGACGGCGTGGAAAAGGTCGTCGGCATCACCCGCGCCCATTTGGAAGAAGACGCCGGGAAATCCCTGCACGAGGACTTCCACGGTTACACCGGCATCGACCTCAACCGGGCCGGGACGCCGCTCTTGGAAATCGTCTCCGAGCCGGATATGCGCTCCGCCAAGGAAGCCGTGGCCTACATGAAGAAGCTGCACGCCCTGGTGCGCTATCTGGAAATCTGCGACGGCAACATGCAGGAAGGCTCGTTCCGTTGCGACGCCAACGTCTCGGTGCGTCCGGTCGGCCAGGAGAAATTCGGCACCCGCGCCGAGATCAAGAACCTCAACTCGTTCCGCTTCGTCGAGAAGGCCATCAACTTCGAAATCGAGCGCCAGATCGAACTCATCGAAAACGGCGGCACGGTCGTTCAGG
>NZ_JBTEKS010000280.1:0-5794 GCF_054333355.1 Methylomagnum sp.
CGGCGCTTCGGTCGCGGTTGGAAACCGCCCCCACGGGATTACGCGCTCATGTCCTTTAAGCCGCGTCCCATTTGAAACAGAAATGCCATAACCAACCGTCGGACGCCTTGTATAGGATGGGTGCAGCGCAGCGAAACTCATCACAACAGGCTAAGCGGCATGATGGGTTCCGCTATCGCTCCACCCATCCTATGAGTTACGGTTTTCAAGCTGGACGCGGTTTAGAATGGGCGAGGGCAAGACCGCCAGCGCTCACCCGCGAACATCGACCCTCTATTGGCATCATAATTTTAAGCGACCATGAATAACCCGCTTCCCAACCCAGCCCGCCAGTGGTTGCTGCCTGCCTTGTCGGGCGTGTTGATAGGCACCAGCTATATCCCATTCCCCCCCTGGGCCTCGCTATTCTGCTTCGTGCCGTTATGGATTTTCTGGCGTCAGCAAACCAGCCTGAAAAGGGTTTTCCTGGGGGGCGTGCTGACCTCGTTCATATTCACGCTGATTGGATTCAACTGGGTCACGTATTTATTGCATGAATTCGCGCACCTGCCTTGGCCCGTCGCGGTGCTTGGCATGGTGGCTTATGCGTTGCTGGCCCATTTATTCGTGCCCTTGGCGGGCGTGCTGTGGTATTGGGGACATCGTAGATTCCAGTGGCCGGATCGTCTGTCGATGGGCTTAATGGCTTTAATTACTACCTTAAGCGAAGCCTATTCCCTGACCTTGTTTGATTGGAATTTCGGGTATTCCTGGTATGGGTCCAATATCCCGCTTTACCATTGGGCGGAAATCATTGGTTTCAGTGGGCTGAGCGCGGCCACCTTATTGGCTAATTTGCCACTGTATTATGCCTGGATAAACCGGCGGAAAATATCCGGGAGGTTATGTCTGGCGGCGGTGATAGGCGTGTTTGCGGTGCTGAATATCAGCGGCGCATGGCTTAAAAATAGGCTGCCCGCGCCGGATGCTTCCCTTAAGGCGCTGCTGGTGCAAGGGAATATCGGGGATTCCACGGTCATGGCGAGTGAACAGGGGGAAGGCTATGAAGCGCAGGTACTCCGGCAATATTTCGATTTAACCGACCAAGGCGTCAAGGGCAATCCGGGGGCTATTGATTTCGTCCTGTGGCCGGAAGCGGCTTATCCTTCGGCGTTGGGCGAAGAGTTCAGGAACAAGAAATATCCGACAGTATTAAGGAGCTACCTACGTGATCGCCAAGTGGCCCTGATTACCGGGGCTTTCGGTGTCAACATGCCTTCCTGGATGATTACCAATTCATTATTCGTGCTGGATAAGAATGGGGAGATTGTCCCGCCCCGTTACGATAAAACTATTTTGCTGGCTTTCGGCGAATATATCCCCGGCGAACAAGTTTTCCCTTGGATACGGGATTTATTGCCGCCCACCGGAGGCTTGGCGCGGGGTGCTGGACCCACGGCCCTGCTGAATTTAGGGGATTTCAAAATTGGGCCGCAGGTGTGTTATGAAAGCCTGTTTCCCTGGTTTTCAAAAGGCTTGGCGGACTTGGGTGCCCAATTCATTGTGAATGTGACCAATGATTCCTGGTATGGTGCGTGGCAGGAGCCTTATCAGCATATGTATATGACTTTGGCGCGGGGGGTGGAATTCCGCCGACCCGTGTTGCGGGTCACGAATACCGGCATCTCCACCGTGGCGCTGGCGTCCGGGGATATTTTGCAGCGCTCGCCCATTCATGAAGCCTGGGCGGGGGTTTATGAGGTGCCTTATCTCAAGAATCCGCCGACCACGTTTTATCAGCGGTGGTTCTGGCTGGTGCCGGGCTTGTTGTGGGGGGCGCTGGCGGTTTTGCTGGGTATGGGAACAATCAGGCACCATTTTGGGCGCGGAAAATTTTCGTGAGCCACCTGAAAATAGCGGTTTCCGGTTTCAATGAATCCATTAGGATTTACGCAATCTTCCGTTCGTGCTGAGGTATCGAAGCATGAACGGAAGATTGCCCCGCCATTCGCCCCCTTCGACGCCGCTCAGGACGGGCTTCGATAACTCAGGACGAACGGCAGGGCAATCAGTCTTTTGTGTAAGTCCTATCAATCGACAATCAAAACCTATGTTCGATATTAATTTGCTAGGCTCGATTTCCGGCCAGCCCGTCTATTCCGCCGATGACATTATCGCTTTGTTATCCTCCGAGCGGACACCTTTGCGGTTCGGTACCGATTTCGTCGGGCGGCCCGTGACCGCGATTTATCGGAATGGGATGACGGTGGCGAAATTGCGCACCGAATTCGATTGGGCGCCCGCCGTGATGGAGAAATGGGTCCGAAAAACCTTATCCAGGGAGCGGGAACTAGGCGTCCATCATCCCGATAAAACCTGGTATCTGGCCCGGTGTCACGAGGACGACCGATTTTTAATCGGGAATATCTGTCCGGCCCTGAAACCCCTTAATCAATTACTGATGGATTCCCCCACCGACGCCCTGGAGAGCGACCGGCGCTTGGCGTGGTTCGATAGCCTGTTTCGCATGTATTTCGCCGTGGGTCGGCAAAAGGGGGTCAGGCTCGACGAGGGCTTGTCCAATTTTGGTTTGGACGAAGCGGGGACTCTCTATTACCTGGATGACGATATTTATTCCTGGGATGAATTCGTCACCCTCAGCCATGTGATAGGGACGTGGTTCCGGGCGCACGCTTGGTTCGACGCGGAGTTCAGCGAGCGGCTGGGCGACTTGTTGCGGGAGGTGCTGAGCGCCGATCCGTTGGGCACTCACTACGCCCGGGCGGCGGCTGAGCAATTGCGCGGACTTTATATGCCCCAGCCGGACAAGCGGGAGGCGTTGGAGGCTTTCGGCGCCGCCCTGGTGCGTCGCAGGGGGCACCAGACGACGCCCCGGCGCAGTCCCCCGCCCGCCAACCAAGCGCGCTATCTGGCGCTGCTGGCGGACATCCACGCCAATCTGCCAGCCTTGGACGCCGTGCTTGAATTCTTTAAGGGGGAGGGCATCGGGCATGGCTTGGTGCTGGGCGATATTGTGGGCTACGGCCCGTTTCCCGCCGAATGCATCGACCGAATCGCCGGTTCGGGGTTTCTGGCGATTAAAGGCAATCACGACCACGCCGTCGCCACCGGCAACATCGCCGAGGGTTTCTCCCAGGCGTCGCGGCGGCCTTTGGAATGGACCCAGTCGGTCCTGTCCGATAGCCAGCGGGCTTGGCTCGATCAACTGCCCCTCAGCCTGGAGGGCGAGGGCTGGCTGGCCTTGCATGGCTCGCCCATCGACCCGGCCTATTTCAACGGCTATGTCTACGAGCTGACCTACGAGGGCAATCTGGACAACTTGGAGCGGCGGGGCATCGGCTTGTGCTTCCATGGGCACAGCCATATTCCGGCGGTCTATGCCCGGCTGCGCAATGGCTTGAATGCGTGCGTCACCGAGTCCACCCAGAATTTCGGGGATTATCGCTATGCCTTGGTGTGTCCGGGATCGGTGGGGCAGCCACGCAACCGCCAGCCGGGTGCCCAGGCGGCGGTGTGGGATCGCGTGGAGCAACGGCTCCGTTTTGTGAGCCTGCCCTATGACATCGCGTCCACCGTGGCCCGGATGCGCGAGCTGGGATTCGCGGACGGTTTGTGCCAGCGCTTGTTGACGGGGCTTTAGGCCGGGCATGAAAAAGGGCGGACCTCAGTCCGCCCTTGCCGATGGGGATCGGGGCCGCGATTAGGACGGGCAGTACGGGGCAATCCGGGGGAGATTGATGCGCACCGCCGACCAACCCATGCCTAAGTTGGTTTTCCGGCTGGTGATGAGGACCACCAGCGAGTTGGGCCGGTCGGGCACGGTGGCCATGAAGTGGTAGGTGTGGTCGGTGGTCATCTGGACTTCCTTGATGGTGTTTTCGACCTTTTTACCCCGCTGGCTGGACAGCAGCGATTCCACCGCCAGGACGTTCTTGCCCCGCAGCATGTCCACCGCCGCCGCCGCCACCGCCTCGATGTACGACTGGGTGAAGTAAGGGACGTTGTGGGCGACCGACAGCAGCAAGCCGCTGGACAGGTCCACCACCGCGCAACCCAGCGCGCCATCGACATCGCGCAGTATCCCCTGGATGACTTCGTCGAGTTTTGCCATGTGTTTTCTCCAAGCTGTTTTGGTTGTAGTCGGTTAAGTTATCGAAGACGACGGGCGTTGCCTGCCGTCGGGTCCATGGAAGAACCGCCGATTCTCCGAAGGGGCGGGGCGATAGGCGGAGCCTATCTCGGTGGGCCGCTGGCCGCGAGACGGGGAGGTGCGGTCAACGGCCCACCGAGATGGAATCCGTGTGCGTAACTCAGGATTTGAGGCGCGTGGCGATTTTTTCGTACAGGTCGCGGTCTTGGGCGTCGGCGGCTGGCTGGCGAACCGAGGCTTCCCCCCCTCGTTCCAGCAAGCCCAAGGCTTCGAAGCCATTGTGAAAGTTGATGGCCTTTTCTTCCGAAATCCGGGTGTTCGCCACGATGGTGCTTAGGTCGGCGGTGTTGCCGCCCATGAAGGCCGCCACTCGGACATAGTCCACGGAGTCGGGGAAATGGCTGAGGTTCTTGAGGTCCGGCCAGCGCTTCAGGCGCACTGGCTCGTCGGGGCGGCAACCGGCCCACAGGCGACCCCTGGAGCCAAGCAGCACCGCCAGGAACACCAGCTCATCCAAAGCGATGCCACGGGCGCGAATGCCCAGCACCTCGCGGGTCAGACCCTCATGACTGAGCAAGTGGACCTCGATCCGCTGGCGCGGCTCGGACAGGATGGGCCACAGCGCGATTTTGTCGCCGGGCACGAAATACAGTTTTGGATCGGGGTCGATCAACAGCGTGCCGCCCCCGTCGTCGCAGACCAGTCGGCGCGGCACGCCATCGGCGCGGGATTGGCGCACGATGCCGGGCAGATAATGCTCCGGGTCGTAGACCGTTTCGTCCTCGGCGGCGACGGACAAGCGCGGCTCGATAAAGGGATGAGCGGGCCTTTTCTCAATGACCTCCGCGATGGGCGTTGGTTGGGCTGGGGCTTGATCCGGCGGGGCGGGCGGTTCGGCGGGGTGGGCGACCTGCGGTGGATAAGCGGCGGGCGGAGTGGTCTCGACGGTTTCCGTGGCGCCCGTCAGCTTGGCGCCCATGGCGTTGAGGACGCGGATGAGTTCCGACAGGCCCGGCGGTTTCTCCGGGGCGCTATTGATTCGCCATTCGGCTTCGATCTCAAGGTGAGGCGTGGCGCAGGCGACCAGTTTATCCGGGGGGAATTCGGCCGAATAGGCCGTCCACTGGTCCGCCGATTCCACCGCCGCCAGATAGGCGTCCGCTGGTCCATCGGCCAGCCAGCGCCAATCTTGGCGCAAACGGCTCTGGGCGATGGTGAACAAAGATTCCAGCCAACTATGCTGAGCTTCGGTAAACCCGACCGGCCTTACGAAGAGGCACGCCATAGGTGTTTCCTGTGATTTATCTTGGGGTTTGGCAGCCTGGGAAGCGGTCGGCGCGACTTCCGCTGGCGAGGGCGGGCATGGGTTTATGTTGGCCGGAAAGCGATTTCACAATCCCACACCCATTTTATTGTTAAGCATCCTATCACGAGCATGTACGAATATTGCATGGCAAAAATAAATAGCAGGAATAATGAAAATGGCAAAAGTGCCTTCCTTAAAGCGTAGGCTTTTTTCGGTGTTTTTCCGGCCCGCGCAGGCTTTCCCGGCGCGTTTCTCCCATTCCCGACATGGCGTAAAATCTTGACTCATGGGACTTACGCAGCTTTTAGCTTGTAGTCCCGCCTTCAGGCGGTTATTTG
>NZ_JBTEKS010000281.1:0-5764 GCF_054333355.1 Methylomagnum sp.
ACGGCGGCGCCTCCCAGTATGGCCGGTATCAGGGACGGCTTTTCCGGCGGGCGTTCATCCTCCTCCGAGGCGGCCTCGCGCACCGACAACTGGACTTTCGCCAATTGCAAATCGGTTTCCAGCCGGGCCTTTGCGGCTTCCGCCTCGCTCGCCCTGGTTTGCAGCGCGATCAACTCGGAACCCGCCTGTTCCCGCACCATTTCCAGTTCCGCCCGCAAAGCCTCGACCTCCGCGTCGGCGGTGTAGCCGCCCTGCTCCATGAAGTCCTCGACCATGGCCTTGAGGTCGCCGACTTGTTTTTCCAGGTTTTGCACTTCTTGCCCGGCGAAATCTTTTTCAAACACGGTCTGGGAATAGCGCGCCTTCAAGTCCTCCAATTCCTGCCGTAGGTCATCCTCCGGCACGGCTTCCCGCGCTGGAGGCATGACGGCACTGCTGGTCGCGTATTGCTGCAATAACTGATCCCGCTCCTTCTGCATTTCCGTCAGGGCCGTTTGCAGCTTGTGCGTGGCCAGCCGGGCCTGCTGCAATTCGGCGTCGGCTTTTTCTTTTTCGGCGATTAGCCGCGTTAGCCGGGATTCCAGCCTGCGCTGATCCTGGTCGGGCGGAAGGGGGATGGGCGACCGGCGGCTGTCACCGTCCGACGCGATGGGCGGAGCTTCCTCCTCAGCCGGGGGCGGCGCGACGGGAACGTCCGTGAGAACGATTTCCGGCTCGTCGAGACCGTCGAGCGCTTCCAGCCTCAGTTCGTGTTTGGGTTCAGGTTCGGGTGTCGGCTCCGCCAGTTCCGCGATGATTTCGTCGGGCGGCAAGCTGTCGATGCCGCCTTTTAAAACCTGGGCGTTGAAACGGAATCGAAGTAGTAGATAGGCGGCGGCTTCGCTGATTTTGCCGGTTTCGCAGACGGCGATGTACTTCTTGCCGCGATCCAAGCTGGTCAGCATCATCCGCAGCGAGAAGAACGGCGCCCGGATGAGTGGGCCGCGTGGCTGACCATGTTGGTATTGGTCCGGCATCCGCACGTCCAGCCAAATCCCGCCCTGCTTGATGACTTCGATGGCCTCCTTGGCGGACAGCTTGCCGATGACCGGGTCGCTGACCAATTTGAGGAAGTTGGCCTTGTCCAGCCGCATCAGCTCGCCGTGGGTGTCCATGGTGACGGTGAGGGTGCGCGGCTGTTCCGAGATCAGCGCGTCCTCGCCGAAGGTGTCGCGGCTCTTGAGGGTCGCCAGCTTGATTTCCTTGGCGTTCGCGGAGGGCTTGCGGGTCAGGGAGCATTGCCCGTGCTTGATGATGTAGAAGTAATCGCCCGCATCGTCCTGATGGAAAATCACGTCGCCCGCCTTGACCTTGACTTCTTGGATGGCCCGCAGCACCGCCTGGAGATTGGCCGGCGGCAGCCGTTGGAAGATGGGCGAGCGCAGCAGGGAGGACATCCAGTCGGTTTCGGAGCTTTCCGATAATTCGGTGGCCTTCGCCTCGGGCGGCGGGATGCGGACTTCCTCTTTCGGATAGACCAGCTCCGTGGCAATGCGCACGAAGCGGATGGCGTCCTTGGCAATCGCGGCCACCTTCCTGGGGTTCTGGTGGGCCAGGGCGAACCGGGCCACGTCGGTGCCGCTGCTCACCGAGTCCATTTCGACCCCGCCCGCTTGCAGGGAAATGGTCCCCGAGAGCAGGTAGACGAATTCGCTGGTGGCGTCGCCTTGATGAAACAGGGCGGTTCCCTTGGGCGCGTCCTCGATCTTCAGCGCCGCGCACAGCTCGTCGAAGCGTTGGGCGGACAAGGTGTTCAGGGGAATCAGGCGGCGCAGGTCTTGCGTTTCGTTTGGGGTGGGTGCGGCAGACATGATCGGATTGAAATTCCAGGGGGGCAGGCTCCATATAATAGCCCATCCTGTTGCGGTCGCCCCCGTGCCATTTACGGGCAACTTACCGCATTGATACGGGATGGATCATCCCAAACCCTTCATGAATCGAGGCATGGTATGTCAAGAATCCACAGTCGATTGTTTCCCTTGTTATTGGCCGGGCTGCTGAGCCTGTCTGGCCCCGCCTCGGCGACTTGGCCCCTCAGCGTCGATGGTCAGCCGATGCCGAGCCTGGCGCCCATGCTCAAGAACGTTACGCCAGCGGTGGTCAACATTTCCACCCGCACCCAAATCCAGGAGGCCGAGCATCCCCTGCTCCGCGACCCGTTCTTCCGGCACTTCTTCGACATCCCCAACCAGCCCCGCAAGCGGGAGACCTCCAGCCTCGGCTCCGGGGTCATCGTGGACGCCAAGCGCGGCTACGTGCTGACCAATAACCACGTCATCGACAAGGCCGACGAGATCATGGTGACGCTGACCGATGGCCGCAAATTCAACGCCAAGCTGGTGGGCGCCGACCCGGAGTCGGATATCGCCGTGGTCAAGGTGGATTCCGAGCGGCTGATGGCCCTGACCGTGGGCAACTCCGACAAGCTGCAAGTGGGCGATTTCGTGGTGGCGGTGGGCAATCCCTTCGGTTTGGGGCAGACGGTCACGTCCGGCATCGTCAGCGCCCTGGGCCGCTCGGGCCTGGGGATCGAGGGCTACGAGGACTTCATCCAAACCGACGCCTCCATCAACCCCGGCAACTCGGGCGGTGCCCTGGTCGATCTCAACGGCCAGTTGATCGGCATCAACACGGCGATCCTGGCGCCCAGCGGCGGCAACGTCGGCATCGGCTTCGCCATTCCCGCCAACATGGCGATGAGCATCATGAACACCCTGGTGGAGCACGGCTCGGTGAAGCGCGGGCTGTTGGGCGTGAATGTCCAAGACCTGACCCACGATCTGGCCCAGGCATTCGGCCTGACCGAGAGCCAGGGCGCCGTCGTCACCGGCGTGCAGCCCGATTCCCCCGCCGCCAAGGCCAAGCTGGAGCCGGGCGACATCGTGCTGGCCGTCAATGGCCGCAAGGTGCGCAGCGGGATGGATGTGCGCAACGCCATTGGCTTGACGCAAATCGGCGACACCGTGGAAATGGAAGTGCTGCACAAGGGCGAGAACGTGATCCGCGAGGCGAAGATCGCCGCGCCCAAGATCGTCACCGCCGACGGCAAGACCATCAGCCCCAAGCTGGCGGGCACCGTGCTGCGCGACCTGGATGCCGGCGCGGGCGGGGAGGGCGTGCAGGTGGACAAAATCCACACCGCGTCCTATCCGTTCCAGGCGGGACTGCGGCCCGGCGACGTGATCATCATGGCCAACCGCGAGCCGGTGCGCAGCCTGGATGAGCTCAGCCGGATCGTGCGGGGCGGCGGCGAAATGCTGCTTAACATCCAGCGGGGCGGGCAGGGCTTTTTCCTGCTGCTGCGCTAAAAAACCATAGGGTGGGTGGGGCGCACTACCAGGGCAATCGCGCTATCGTCAAAAGCCGCCCGTTTTCCCCCTCTCCAGCGGGAGAGGGTTGGGGTGAGGGGGATTCAAGCCTGATCTTTTCTGCCTTAACTCTTTCAACATGGCACCCAAAAAGCTCAGGCCGGGATAGCCATCAACGTTAGTTAAAGGAAGAAATCCTTTTTTGATCCCCTCACCCTAACCCTCTCCCGGTGGGAGAGGGGAAACCCCATTTCATCACATAGCGCGATTGCCCTGGGCGCACCGCGATGAGGCTCGCTATTTCTGTTGATTTTGCCGTGCGCCGTGACCCACCTTATGAAACTTATGGGCCGATAGAGCTTGAACCGGGTTTTGTCGGCCCTGTCACGTTCAGGGCTAAAGAATTCTGAAAAGTGGATTAAACTTAGCCCACCTTCGGTGCCGGATCGAGATGGCTTGGCTTTGAAGGACAATCCGCTTTCTGCGGCCATTGGGTGTAAAAGGCATACCAGAGAAAATGCCTATGACAATCAAACACCACCTGAACAAATAGCTTAATGGAGAGGGGTTATTATGGCAGTCGAACTCTATAACGACGGCAATCATAAATGTGTCGTCTTCAACGATCTAGTGAAAGGCGAAGGGATTCAGTGCAACCAGTTCATCATCGTCGATAAGGGCGAGGGCATGTTGCTCGATCCGGGCGGAAATCTCACCTATAAGGATTTGATTTCCGAAATGTCCAAATTCTTCCTGCCCGCCCGCACCCGGTATGTATTCGCCTCCCATCAAGACCCGGATATTGTCGCCTCGGCCAATGGCTGGCTATTGATCACCGACGCGAATATCCTGATTTCCCAGGACTGGACCCGGTTTATTCCGCATTTTTGTTCCAGGGGTATGACCGTCGGGCGCCTGATCGCGATTCCCCATCGCGGCATGAATATTGAGCTAGGGCAATGCGAGTTGAAGATTCTGCCCGCCCATTATCTGCACACCGTCGGCAATCACCAGATTTATGATCCATTGAGCAAAATCCTATTTTCCGGCGACGTGGGCGCGTCCTTGGTCGAGGCGGCCAAGGCGGGCCACCCCATTGAAGATTTCGACGCGCATCTGCCCAATATGGCGGGATTCCATGCCCACTACATGAGCAACAACAAAGTGTGCCGGTTGTGGGTGAATATGATTCGGCAATTGGATGTGGAATGGATTGTGCCCCAGCACGGCGCGTCCTTTAAGGGCAAGGCGATGGTGAACAAGTTCCTGGATTGGTTTGAAACGCTGGAGTGCGGCACGGACCTGATGACCCAAGCGGATTATCAGGCACCTTAGAGCTTAGAATTTAGAATAACGAGGCAATACCATGGGAAAAATTTATCGGCTCGAAGAATTGATTCAGCCACTCACGCAAATCGCGGGCGTCAAGGGGTGCGCGGTGGTGGCCTGCTCGGGGCAGAGTGATGTTTTATATGACGCGAACATCGGGGGCATGGACCGGGCCTTGTTAAGCGCCATGGTATCCAGCCTCGTGCTGATCGCTGAAAAGCTGGCCCATGAGTTTGATGGAGCCACCGCCGTGAATCATCACGCCTTGAGTTTTGGCGATTCGACGGCGGTTATCATACCGGGCGACAACGGTTTGGCCTTGCTGGTTTTGGCGGGCGGCGCCTATGACCGGGATGGATTGATTGGGGCGGGTTTGGAGGCATCCAAGCACATTGGCGAGTTGTTGCGGAATAAGTCGGCGGATACTTGAGCGCTTGGGGTTTTTCGTTGCGGCCGACTCGGTTTCAAAAGCCGAGTCGGCCTTTGTTTTTCGATGTCGCCCGCCAAATCATATACCCCCCTAGCAATACCACCGGAATGCTTAGGTATTGCCCCATGGTAATGGCCCATCCGGCCTCGAAAGCGGCTTGCCCTTCCTTGAAGAATTCCATGAAGAACCGGGCGCCGAATACCAGCGCGAGGAACCGGCCAAATAAATATCCGGTGGGTCCGGCATGACCCCGCCGCCGGTAATAATCGAACTGGAACAAGAAAATCAGCAGGTAGCAAAGCGCCTCGTATAGCTGCACCGGATGGCGCGGCACCATATCGACGCGGGCGAAAACCACCGCCCAGGGCACCTCGGCGGGTCGGCCCAGGATTTCCGAATTGAAGAAATTGCCGGTTCGGATCAAGCAACCCGACAGCGGCACGGCCATGCCGATGCGGTCGCAGACCCACAGGAAGGATTGGTTCGTGGCCCGGCGTGAATACAGCCAAACCCCCGTCAATATTCCCACCACCGCGCCATGGCTGGCGAGTCCGCCCTCCCAGACGGCGAGTATCTTCAGCGGATGGCTAAGGTAATAGCCCGGATCGTAGAGCAGCACATGGCCCAGCCTAGCCCCAATCACCGTGCCGCCGATGAC
>NZ_JBTEKS010000282.1:0-5726 GCF_054333355.1 Methylomagnum sp.
GCGTTTTCCTGCGCGCGCTTGCCCACCACGAACGCCGGCACCAAACGCCACGCCGGGGCAAAGGCCAGCCAGACCCAGGCATCGCCATAAGTGTCGCTGGCGATTCTGGCGAAGGGCAGGTGCGCCCCCTTCGTATGGACGGAGCTCCATAGCTCATCCAGGAGCTATAACGGAAACTGGTGTATGGGGCTGGATTGAGGGAGGGCGGCGTACCCTGCTGAAATGAGATTGACGAGATCGCGTTTCAGACTGACGAAGAGGTACGCCGATGAAAGAAGATACCGCAGGAGCATGGGGCCAGCCAGGGGCGATGGGCGATTCGCTGACGGAATTGCTGCGCCGTGGCGCCCGGGGCTTGATCGAGAAGGCCGTGGAAGCGGAATTGGAACTGCTGCTGGAGCAGTACGGCAACGTGACCGACCTGAAGGGCCGCCAAGCGGTGGTCCGCAACGGCCACCTGCCGGAGCGGGACATCCTCACGGGGCTGGGGGAGGTTCCCGTCCGCGTGCCCAAGGTCCGGGACCGGTCGGGGAGCGGGATCAAGTTCAACTCGGCCATCGTGCCGCCGTACGTGCGCAAGGCGCGGCGGGTGGAGGCGGCGCTGCCCTGGCTTTATCTGCGGGGCGTCTCGACGGGGGACATGCGGGAAGCGCTGTCGGTGCTGCTGGGCGAGGAGGCGCAGGGACTGTCGCCGCCGGTGGTGAGCCGGTTGAAGGCGCAGTGGGCGGAGGACTACCTGGCCTGGAACCGGCGCGACCTGTCGGGGGAGCGCTACGTCCATGTCTGGGCGGACGGTATCTATTCGACCCTGCGGGGCGAGGACGACCGGCTCTGCCTGCTCGTCCTGATCGGGGTGAACGAACAGGGCGAGAAGCGGTTGCTGGCCTTGTCGGACGGCCACCGGGAGTCGAAGGCTGCCTGGCTCGCTGTGCTACAGGACTTGCAAGGACGGGGCTTGAAGACGCCGCCGGTGCTGGCCATCGGCGACGGCGCCCTGGGCTTCTGGGCGGCGTGCGGGGAAGCCTGGCCGGAAACCCGGGGCCAGCGTTGCTGGGCGCACAAGACCGCCAACGTGCTCAACGAACTGCCGAAGTCCATCCAGGGCAAGGCCAAGGCCGGGCTGCACGAGGTCTGGATAGCGGAAACCCAGGCGCAGGCCGGGAAGGCGTTCGACCGCTTCGTTCGCGACTTCGGGACCAAGTATCCCAAGGCGGTGGAGAAGCTGGTCAAGGACCGGGCGGCCCTGTTGGCCTTCTACGACTTCCCCGCCGAACACTGGCCGCATATACGGACCACCAACCCCATCGAGTCGAGCTTCGCCACCATCCGCCACCGGACGACCCGGACCAAGAACTGCGTCTCCCGGACACCTTGCTGGGCCTGGTCTTCCAGTTGGCGCTGAACGCCGAAAAAAGTTGGCACAGGCTGGGAGGCTTCAAGTTGCTGCCCGAGGTGGCGCAAGGGGTCCGCCTCCATGATGGCCTGAAAGTTGCATATCAACCCGCCAAGGGCGAGGAAGAGCAGCAGGTCGCCGCCTGACCGACTCCGCCGCATACACCAGATTTGACGATAGCTCCGCCGCTCGTCCAGGTATTCAGAGCAGTGGTAAGCGGCCCGCACCTTGTTTTGCTCGACGTGGGCAAGCTGGCGCTCGATTACATCCGGCGTGAAACCCGACTCGTTCAGGATGGTGGACGCCACGGCCCGGAAGCCATGCGCCGTCATGCGGGTCCGATAGCCCATCCGATACAGGGCATAGAGTAGGGTATTCTCCGACATCGGTTTAGCCATGCTGCGCTCACTCGGAAACACGAAGAGAAAGCGCCCCGTCAACGGGCGGATTTCTTCCAAGGTCGCCAAAGCTTGGGATGACAGGGGCACCAGATGCGGGGCTTTCATCTTCATCCGCTCGGCGGGAATGCTCCACTCGGCCCGCTCAAGGTCGAATTCCTCCCAGCGTGCCCCGCGCCGTTCCCCCGGTCGAACGAAGGTCAAGGCCGCGAAGCGCAACGCCAACCGGGTCAACAGTCGCCCGTCGTAGGCTTCGATCTTCCGCAACAGTTCCGGCAGTTCGGCCCGGCTCAGTGCCGCCCGATGTTCCACCTTGCGTGTTTTCAACACGCCGCGCAGGTCGGCGGCGGGGTTATGCTTGGCCCGCCCCGTCAGCACCGCATACCGGAACACCGCCGCGCATCGCTGCATCACCCGGCCCGCCGTCTCCAATGCCCCGCGTCGCTCGATGGCCCGGACCATATCAAGTATTTCGGGCGTTTCGACCTCGTTCACGGGCCGCGCCCCAAGGGAGGGAAAGGCGTCCTGTTCCACTTGTTTGTTGGCTTTTTGGGATTCGGCGGGGTCGTGGCCGTTTTTGAGAAGCTGGCGGTAGGTGTCCCGTTTTTCGCGGGCTTCCGTCAGCGACACGTCAGGGTAGACGCCAAGAGAAAGCCCCTTTTTTCTGCCGCCCCAGCGGTACTTGAGCCGCCAATACTTCCCGGCGTGGTTGATGAGTAGATAAAAGCCCGTGTCCATCCGAGAGCTTGTAAGGCTTTTCCTTGGGGTTGGCGGCAAGAATCGCAGTGTCCGTTAGAGGCATGGGGGGTCACCTCACGAAACGGAAAATATCGTACGTTAGCGGGCTGAACTGTCAGGTTGAGGTCTTTAACCTCACAATCTCGTCGTCAGATAACGCGAAAACTGACCCTAACCTGACAGGTTTCACGTCTTTTCCTGACGTAAGGCTAGGGTATGCCCCAACCGGACAGATGGAGAGGCCGCTGCCGCCAAAAGCCCCGTCCAAACAGGCACTTCGATTCCTTGGCGTACGATATTTTCCGTTTCGTGAGGTGACCCCCATGGGGGCATAAGAAAAATGCTTCCAGACAGGTTTCCCCAAATATGCCCCTAAAATGCCCCGGCTTCAAGCGGATGTCAGCGGACTTCATTGGACATAAAAAAACCCGCAAGCCGTTGAACTATGCGGGTTTTTAGGTCTTTACCGGACCTTAGCGGTCTATCAATTGGTGCCGGAGGTCGGAATCGAACCGACACTTGGTTTCCCAAACCAGATTTTGAGTCCGCTAAAATCCGTAGCCAGCAACAAGTAACGACACTTAATGCCGAACAAATTCAAAGCATTATATGTTTTTCTGTGCTGCCAACACCTGCCGTTTGTTGCCCCAATTTGCCCCTGAGTGCCCCGCCAGTGCCCCATGAGGCAGTGCGCCTAATCAGCCCCGTCAGAGCACAAGATACCGCCTCCCAGCCTCCAGCAGTTCCAGCTTGCGCGTTTCGGCGTCCGGCATGATGGCTTCCAAGCGTTGCCAGAATTCCGGGCTGTGGGTTGGCTCGGCCAAATGGGTCAACTCATGGGCAATCACATAGTCGATCAGGCGCACCGGCATTTGCAGCAAGCGCCAGTGGAAATTGACGACGCCGCCCGCGTTGCAAGAACCCCATCGGTTCCCCAAGTCCCGGACATCCACCCCGGATGGAACCAAGCCGTATTTTTGCGATAACAATCCAACCCGTTGCCCTAGCCAGCGTGCCCCGTTTTTTTCAAACCAAGCTTTAAGCAAGCTTTCCGCTTGGTCCCGTTCCGTTTGGCGCACCCAAAACCAGCCAGCCTGACAAACCACTGGCAACGCCTGGAATGGCGCGAATTTCAGGCGATAGCTTCGGCCCAGGTAGTAAACGGTATCGCCCGATTCCAGCTTGGCCCGAACCGGCTCGGGAAGCTTGGTTTCCTTGACCGCCAGCTTCCGGTAAACCCAGAGCAATCGGCCACGCGCCCACGCCTCAAGTTGTTCTCGGGGAACCTGGGGCGGCGCGTGCAATAACAGTTCGCCGCCCCGGTCCACGGTCAACCCTAGGGACTTCCTCCGCTCGCTACGTCGAACCTCGAAGGTGAGTTCGCCGATGGAAAGCGTTTCCGCACTCACCGAATCAGCGCCTCGTGGTTGTGCTTGGCGAGGGCCACCAGTTGGTAGGCAAGCTCACGGGCCACATTGGGCAAGAGCTTGGCTTCCACCATCAGGCGGCGGGCCAGATATTTGGTCAGATTGTCGCGACGGTGCTCGCTCCGCCAAAAGCCGACTCGGCGGATTTCCTGGCGGATGTGTTCGATGAAATCGAGGGCCAGTTCGATGAATTGTTGTTCGCGGGCTTTATCGAACACGGCATTCTTGGTGATCGTTTCGAGTAGCAGACGAACGAAAGGCACCTGAACCTCGGGATCAAGGTCGGGGAACTCGTTGACATCGCCTTTCTTGAGTCCGTCCACGAACTCCTTGAGCGCCTTTTCCAATTCCGTCCAGTTGTCCTGGAAGGTCTTGAGGATTTCCTCCAACTTCTCACTCATTTTCTTGGCGTATTCCGGGTTTTGCAGCAGAAACCCGCTGATGTGGTAGCGGGCGGCGTGCTGCATTTCGGCGGCGCGGGTTTTCGCCGATGGCTTGGCGGCGATGGCTTGCTCGAATTCGGCATCGGTGATGGCTATGGGCGGAATTTTCGGATTAACGCCCCGCGCCGCGACATGTTTGTCTATCAAGGCGCGGACCTTTTCCGGCACACCCAGCAAATTGAGGGTGGGATCGCGGTAGAGATTCGCTGCCACCTTGTTGATGAAGCCGAGCAGCTTGGCATCGCGGAACATTTCCGGCGACACTTCGGGGCGGTGTTCCAATAGGCCCAAGGCCTCGTAGAACAGCCGTAGCTTGTTGATGAAGTCCGCCCGAATCTTCAGGTCGGCCAGCAGTTCGACGGCTTCTTGCACACCCTCGAACAGGTCGGTGATGCCGCGCCCGGCGAAGATCGCCATGACCCGTGCGTGCCGGTCGCGCAGTTTGGGCAGTTCGGTATGAATGTCCAGCCCGGTCCCGGCGACATCTTCCCGGTCGTATTCCTCCAAAGCCTTGTTCAAATGGCAGGCCACGCCGATGTAATCCACCACATAGCCACGCGGCTTCCGGCCACAGGTGCGATTGACGCGGGCGATGGCTTGCAGCAGGTCGTGGGCGACGATCCGCCTATCCAAATACATCACCTGTTCGACGGGGGCATCGAACCCGGTCAACAGCATGTTGGTGACGATCAACAGGCCCAAGGAGTCGGTCTTGTCGGTCTTCTCCGGTGCCAAGCGGCGCTTGAAGCGCTCCACATGGGTTTCCTGCTTGGCCTTGTCGGTCCAATCCTTCCAGGTTTCTGGGTCGTTGTGGTTGCCGGAAACCACCACGGCGAATTCCAGCGCTCGGATCATGGGCAGATGCGGGTGAGCCTGAATCAGGAACCGCGTGCGCCGGTCCAGCTTGTCTTGGTCCGCTTCGGAAAGCGCCAGCAGGGCGGGCGAGAGCGTTTCCAGGTCGGCCACCAGTTCAGCCTTGGCTTGCGTCAGCTTGGCGAAATAGGTGACGGCGGCCTCGCGGCTGGTGGCGACCACTTGCGCCTTGTAGCCTTCGGGGAGAATCACGCCGATATAGTGTTCGAAGCAGGTCCGCCGCCTTTTTCTCGATCAGCAGCGGGGCTTCCAGCACGTCGCCTTGGGTGGCGTATTTGGCCTTGATGACGGCCAGTTCCTTCGCGGTATAGCCCCGGAACATATCCTCGAACACCGCGTCCAGGCTGTCGGCCTCCTTTACCATGCCGTCGGCGGTGCGCCCTTCGTAGAGGATCGGTACCGTGGCCCCGTCCAGTTCGGCGTCCCTGAGCAGGTAGCGGTCGATGTAGTCGCC
>NZ_JBTEKS010000283.1:0-5681 GCF_054333355.1 Methylomagnum sp.
CACGTCCTCGTGGTCGCCTCCGTCGCCGAGGTGGTCTTGAACCTCAACCTCCACCACCGGGCGCTGCTCGAGGTCCTCGGCGAACGCTATGTGGCTTTATATGCCAATTCGGGATGAGGGGGGGTGCGGAATGTCGGCTAATACTGCAAATGTAAGCGCACGAAATTACCTCCTTCCGGTGTGACTGACATTCCGGAAGGAGGATTTAGCGGTCGGCCCTGAGCTTCGGCATTTATTCCAGCACAGAGCGGGATGGACTTGTCCCGGGGCTAGGGCGTCGGTTTGCCGCCGCCGAACGAAGGAATGAACTGGGTGAAAAAGTCCGCCCGGTCGTCGTTCTTGGCGCGGGCGTCGGCCAGGGCCTGGGCGATTTCCCCCTTCAGCTTGAGGTCGGACAACTGCGTGCCGGGACGGATGGGTGCCCGGTCGGCTTTTTCCAGATAGGGCAGCGCCTGGTCGAACTCCCCGTCGCTGAGCAGGAAATCGCCGTAGAAATAATTGGTGTCGATGGCGTCCGGGTAGAGCTTCAAGGCGGCTTCGAAATAGGGTTTGGCGATGTCGTCATCGCCGTAGGAAATGGGCCAGCCCGGCAGCCGGTGATAGAGGTTGCCGAGGGCGATATAAGCGGACGCTTCCATGGCCCTGGGGTCGAGGGCGATGGATTTTTCCAGCAGCGTCCGGGCCTGTTCCACTTTGCGCAAGGCGCTGAGTCCGAATTCGGCCCCGGCGTAGGTGCAGAGGACGATGGCTTCGAGAATGAGAGGGTCGGCCTGATTGGGCTGTTTTTCCGACGCCGCGTGGACCCGCGCCAACAGGTCTTTGAATTTGGCGGCGTGCTGGTCTTCCGGCAGGGTGTAGAAGATCACCGCCCATTCGTCGTGCAGGGCTTGCAGCGTCGTGGAGAAATCCGGCTCCGCCGCGTGGGATTGGCCGGGGGGAAGGAGCGTCAGCGTCAGGCAGGCGAGGACAATGGACAGGAGTCTTGGGGCGTTGGCTGGAATCACGGGGTCACGGGCGGGGCTGGATGGGGAATGCCGGGCATTTTAGCCGAGAACGGGGGAACTGACGGGGTGGGCGGGTCAGGGTTTCGCCCCTTGGCCTTGCCGCATCGTCCCCACGGTCTTTGTCGCCGCCATTAGGTTAAACGCCGTTAAGCGGCTTGGCATGAGGAGTCCGAACTTCAGTTTGGGCGTGGCTCAATGCCTTACGCCTTAGCCCAAACTGAAGACGCTTGCGTCTGGCATGAGTACATGCCCGACCTACTGCATTCTTGCCGGAATGACGGGGTTTGGAGCGGCCACCCTAATACGGCGGCTCCGCCGGTCCCTCGTAGCCACACATCCCCATGCGCGGCGAATTCACCAAGGCCACCGGCTCGCCATAGTTCTCGTGGGGATGGCCCTCGACATGCTGATCGCACAGCAGGCCCGATTCCTCATGTTCGTAGACGCATTCCGAGCAAAACCACGTCGCGGGCTGCTGGCATTCCATGCACTCGAACACCGGCACCTCGTTGCGCATCAACAGGGTGATCGGATGCTTGGTCAGCGGCTTGCCCTGGCGACTCCCGACGGACTTTATCAGGGTTTCCGACGAGGCTCCGAAATCATAGATGTGGGTCAGCTCCTCGCCCCCGCCCAAAGCATTTTCCATGGACCGGCTCTTGGCGATTTCCCCGCCGCCCCATCCGTCCTTGGAAAACTGGCTCATATGGCCGCAGCATTCCAGCCATATCGCCCGCAGGTAATCGTCCAGATCGGACAGTTTGGCGGTGCCGCGCATTTCCAAATCCAACCAGTATGCGGGCTGCCCGGATGCCTGCACGCGCAGGTGATAAAGCGTCTCGGACTTCCGCTTGGATTGCTCGGCGTAGGCCACGGCGGCCTGGCAGGCGGGGCAGGACGCGAAATGGCGGGAGGCGGCGGCTTTGCCGACGTCCTTTTTGCAATAGGCGCAGATGCCTTTGGTTTGTTTGGCGCGGGCCATGGGGGCCTCCTATGGTTAGGATTGATCTTGGGATCAGGCACGGCGGTCGTGGACTGAAGCCCACTCCCACAGCGGCAATCACAGGGTCCGCAACAAGCGCCGCGCCTCCTGCTGCATCCGCGTGCGATAGAACAACAGCCTCCAGCGGGCACCGCCGCATTGCCGCCACAACACCACCGAGCGAATCCCCGCCAACAACAAGGCGCGGATGCGCTGGCCGTTGTCGGAATCGGCGAGATACATCTGCTCCCCCGTCACCAATACGCGGGGCTGCAACTGGCTGAGGGTTTGCTGATAGGCTTCCGCCAAGGCTTGGTAGACGTCCTCGTGCAGCACGCCGACCGCCTGGGCACGCTCCGCCGCGCCGTGCAGGGTGACGCCGATGGATTCCACCATGGCGGGCTGCTTCATCAGCTTGCGTTCCAAGAACACCAGGGTCGAGGCGTACCGCGCCTGTTCCTTGTCCACCTTGTCCGGCTCCGCCAATTGCTGATCCAACTGCCGCAAACCATGGGCGAGGCGGGACAGGTCGCCGTACACATCCAACACCTCGTCCGAGTCGATTTTCAAGGTGCTGGCGAGGCAGGTTTCCATGGCCTCGCGGTCGGCGATGCCGCGCTTGGCGATTTGTTGGACGAGGGAAAGCGCCTGGGACAGTCCGGCCAGGGCGATGGTTTGGTTGGTTAGGGTTTTTATCATGGGGAACCCACTCACGAGTCTGAAATCCGCTAGAAACATAAGATCATTGGCCGAAACGAGTGTATTTGACGGCATTGCCCTTGGCTAATTCCACGGGATATTTGGCCGCGTTCTTGTCCATCTTCTCCCGCACTGCCGCCTCCATGTCCACGCCCAGCAAATCCGCCAGCCGCAGCAGATAAATCTGCACGTCGGCGAGTTCTTCCCGCACCGCCTGAAAATCTTCCGGCTTATCGGCCAAGCGGCGCGATTCCTCCTCGGTCAGCCATTGGAAGTTCTCCAAAAGTTCCGCCGCCTCCACGGCCAGGGCGGTGGCGATGTTCTTGGGACTATGGAATCGGTTCCAATCCCGCGCCTCGGCGAAGTCCCGGAGGCTGTGTTGGATGGCTGCGACGTTCATACCGATGGCTTTCCTCTTCGACGATATTTTTGATTAATGCGGAATAAGCGAAAATAATGGGATACAGAAGCTCGGCGAGTGTTCGATGGGCCAGCCGCCACGCCGGAGCGCCCGAGCCTATAACCATGACCACATACACGCTCCGAGGGTAGACGCCAATGGAAAATCTGCTGCAAAACTTACAACGTACAATCAAAGCCCTGGAAACCCTGACTGAGAAAAATCTGCCGCAAGCCGAGCAGATAGATGAGTTGCTCGATCAGTTGTTCCAACAAAAAATCGACTTGGTGAACCTCACCACCAACACCGCCGCCCCGGTTTACCAGCAAGCCACCCAAGCCCTAGGCCAAGCGGCCGCCAAGGCGGAGAAGGCCGTCAAGGACAACGGCCAAATCCGCGACGCGCTCGCCTCGGTCACGGACGCCATCGGCAAACTGACCAAACTTTTGAACCACGTCGCTTTGTAAGGCGGTGCTATCCTTCGGGTAAGCCCCACCAAGGAAGAGCTTACCCCGGTCAGCGATGCCTCGCTGGCCGGGGATTTGCTGGGGCCGCGATGCCTACGCACCCAAGGGAGACCCGCCATGTCCACCAACCATTCCCTGCCCAGCTTTCCCGACAGCGCCCCGACAGCGCCCGCCGCCCATCCTAGCAAATTCCAACAGCACCGCTGCCCGCCCATCGAAGCGGTGGCCTATGCCCGCTTGGAACAGCGGGTGGGCCGCTGCCACCTGAACCAGCGGCTCGGGATCGAGCATGATTCCGAAGCCCGGGTGTTCGGCCAGGGCCGCACCTTTTTCCACATCGAGAACTGGTATTCCGTCCATGGCCTGATGCGTCATGTGTTGCGGCTGGCCGGGCTGCACACGCGGGGCCGCCAGAACGCCCGCCGCGTCGAGGTGCTACGCAATGAATTCGCCTTGGAGTCACTGCCGGTCGAGTTCGAGGGCTACACCCTGCTGCACATCAGCGACCTGCACCTGGACATGGCGGCGGACATCCCCGACGCGCTGATCGAGGCGATTGGCCGCGCCGGGCCTTACGACCTGTGCGTCATCACCGGCGACTTACGCGCCCGGACCTTCGGGCCCTACGGCGGCGCGCTGGCCGGGATGGCGCGGGTGTTCCCCCACATCCAAAGCCCGGTGTACGCGGTGCTGGGCAATCACGACACCATCCGCATGGCACCCGGCCTGGAAGACTTGGGGCTGCGCGTGTTGCTGAACGAGTCGGTCAAGCTGGAAAAGGACGGTGCCGCCATTTATCTGGCCGGCATCGACGACCCCCATTACTACCGGGCCGACAATCTGGAAAAAGCCACCGACGCCATTCCCGACGGCGCCCCGTCCATCCTGCTGTCCCACTCGCCGGAGATGTACCGGCACGCCGCTTACGCCAATTTCGACATCATGCTCAGCGGCCACACTCACGGCGGACAAATCTGCCTGCCGGGCCGCATTCCCCTCATGTACAACGCCAGGGCGCCGCGCTCGCTGTGCAACGGCTATTGGCGCTATCACGGCTTGCAGGGCTACACCTCGGTGGGCAGCGGGGTCAGCATCGTGGATGTCCGGCTGAATTGCCCGCCGGAGATTACCTTGCACCGCCTGCGCCGCGCCTGACAACGACCCGTGGGAGCGGGCTTCAGCCCGCGACAGCCGAGCCTGATCGTGGGCTGAAAGCCCACTCCCACCACCGTACGCACGCTTATTTTCAATAGGGCCGGTCCCGCACATGCAGGGCGAACAAAACCCGCGAGAACGCCAGCTCCAAAATCAGAAACAGCAGCACCAGCCACAAGATGTAATCCCAGCCCAAGCCCAATTCGCCGCGCACCGCCAGCAGGGGAAGCAGCGATTCCGGCACTTGGTCCAGCCCCAGGGCCATGGCGCTGGAAGGCAAGCCAAACCGGCGCTTGAGAAAACTGGACAGCAAATCCCCCAGCATGGCGCTGCCGCCGAACGCCACGCCGAGCCAGACCGGCCAGCCCAACGCCACGGCGGCGAACCCGCTCAACACCACCGCCGCCGCCAATCCGCGCCAGGTCTTCGACGGTCCCAGCACCGGCCCGCCATCCCGCCACCGCGCCGCGCCGTCCACCGGCCAAGCGCCGCGTGCGCCCAGCGCTTTCTTCACCAGGACGGGCGCCCCGTTGGCGACCATCAGCAGAAACAAAAGCTTGAATGTCAGCATGGCGTTCGGCTCGTGGGGTGTTTTCACAAGCCGCTATTATCGCCATTGGGCAGCGCCCCAGATGCAACCCGCCACCATAAAAAGCCCGCACCCGTCCGTCATCCATAACGAAGCTTGTAGGTCGGGCTTTAGCCTGACCCGTCCTTCCCCGCCGGGCGTCGGGCCGAAGCCCGACCCACACGGGTTGCTTAGGGCTGAGCGGTTGAATAGGCGGGTCCACCCGGTGCCGGATCGGGATTGTAGGCGGTGGCTTGACCTGCGCCGACGCCCGTCTGAGTCACCGACAAGGCTTGGCCCGACGAAGCGCCCGCGCCGTAATTGGTGATGGTGAGCGCGTTGTACGTGCCCTCTTGCGAAATCGCCAGGGCGCCGCTGCTTTGATTTTCCAGCTTGAGGTAGCCGT
>NZ_JBTEKS010000284.1:0-5674 GCF_054333355.1 Methylomagnum sp.
CCCCCGCTCCCACCTTACGTCTTCCTAAACCAACCCGACAAGCGGCTCCACCATGAGCCTCTCCCCGCGCCCTTCATGGGCCGCGCCAGAATCACCGAGATATTGTCCCGCCCGCCGTTCCGGTTCGCCGCGTCGATCAACTCATGCACGGCCTTGGGCAAATCAGCGCCCCGGCTTTCGATGATGCGCTGGATTTCCGCCTCGTCCACCATGTCGGTCAGCCCGTCCGAACACAACAGATAAACGTCGTTCGCCCTCACGTCCTCCTCCCGCAGGTCCACCCGGACATCCGTCTCCAGCCCCAAGGCGCGGGTGATGGCATTCTTGAAGCCGGCGGCGTTGACCTCCTCGACGGTGTCAAAACCGCCCTTGGCGATGAGTTCGGCGGCCAGTGAGTGGTCGGCGGTGAGTTGCTCCAAACGACCGTGGCGCAGCCGGTATAGCCGCGAATCGCCGACGTGGGCGATGCTGACCCGGTGGTTGTAGAACGCCGCCACCACCACCGTCGTGCCCATGCCCTCGCAGGCCGTGCCCCGCGAGGCGGTGTCGTGGATGGCCCGGTTGGCTTTCTCGATGGCGTGGCGGATCAACACGCTGTCGAGGGTGTATTGGCCGGTTTCGTCGCGCTGGCCCGGCTTGAGTTGGCGCAGCGTCCCGGACAATTCCTGGATGATGGTGTTGATGGCTATGCCGCTGGCGACTTCGCCCGCCTTGTGGCCGCCCATCCCATCGGCCAACACCGCCAAGCCGATGAGTTCATCTTGGCCCACGGCGTCCTCGTTGTGGCCGCGGACCCGGCCCGTGTCGGTGCCCCCGGCGATCCGCATGAAAGTTCGGGTGCCTTTCACTCACCGCCTCCCGCCAATTGGGCGGCGCATTGGCGCAGGTCGTGAGCCAGTTCGGCGCCGGTCTGGTAGCGCCGCTCGGGGTTCTTATCCAGCAGACGATCCAGCAAGGCTTTCAGGCAGGGCGGCAGGTCCGGCTTGATGGTCAGCACATCCGGGTGCGGCTCGTTGGCGATTTTGAACATGAGGGTCGCCAGGGAATCGCCCGCGAACGGCAGCACGCCCGTGGCCAACTGGTACAGCATCACGCCCAGCGAGAACAGGTCGGAACGGCCATCTACCCGCTTGCCCGCCAGTTGCTCCGGCGACATATAAGAAGGCGTGCCCAGCACCGCGCCGGTCTTGGTCTTGCTGGAATCGGTGATGCGGGCGATGCCGAAGTCGGTGATCTTGATGGCGTCGGCGTCGGGGTCATACATCAGGTTGGCGGGTTTGATGTCGCGATGCACCACGTTGTGGCCGTGGGCGTATTCCAGCGCGTCCGCCGCCTGCGTCATCAGCTTGCAGACCGTGGGCAAGGGCAGCAGGTGGTCCTTCTTGGTGTAGCGGGCCAGGTCGTGGCCCTTGAGGAACTCCATGGCTATGTAGGCCAAGTCATGCTCATCGCCCGCGTCATAAATCGTCACGATGTGCGGATGGTTGAGCCGCCCGGCGGTCTCGGCCTCGCGGAAGAAGCGCTCCTTCACATCGGCCAATTCGTCTTCATCGAATTCCTGAGACAGGGCCAAGGTCTTGATGGCGACCACCCGGTTGATCTTGGGGTCGCGGCCCAGATAGACCATGCCCATGGCGCCCTTGCCCAGTTCCTTCTCCACCTGATAGCGGCCCAACATGGGGCGGGTGTCGCCGTCCTCCAGAATCATGGTGGCGCCCAAGCCTTCATTGCCCCGTGTGCCGCCACCGCCGCCCAGGCCCAGCACCATCGTGTCTTCGAGTTGCTGGGTGCGGGCCATGCGCTTCTTCAAGTCGCGGAAGTTGGGGTTGAAATCCGCCATGTATTGGTACACGGCCCCGGCCTTGTTGAACTGGCGCTTGCGCTCGTAGTCCAGGGCGAGGTTATAGAGCGGGTCCATGATGGAATCATCCAGCGGGCACTTGCGGAATTTCTCGAAGGCCATGTCCAACTGGCCCTGGCCCTGGAACGCCAGCCCCAACATGCGGTTGGTTTCGGCGGATTCGGCGTCGGCCCGCTCCTTGCCCTTTTCGGTGAGGAAGAAGCGCTTGGTGGTCAGCAGCATGTGGCCCGCCACCAGCATGACCGTCGGGCCGATCAATTCCACCCACAGCGAGCGGGCCATGAGCAGGTACAGTTCCCCGCCGATGGCAAGCCCCGCCAAGGCGACGGTGACGGCGGCGGCGGGTCCGGCGGGCAGGCGCGGCAGCAGCAAGGTCAGGTACAGGGCGAACAGCGCGAACGCCCCCAGCTTGGCGAACATGCCCCAGTCCGGCTTGAGCAGGAAATGCTCGTTGAGGAGGCTGGCGACCGAGTGGGCCAGCACCAGCACCGGGGCCATGCCGGGCGAGATGGGCGTGACCAACTGGGTGCCGACGCCGGAGGCCGTGGCGCCGATGAGGACAATCTTGTCCTTGTATTTATCAGCAGGAATCTTGCCCTTCAGCACGTCGAAGAACGAATCCACCGGAAACGCCGGTCTGCCGTTCTGGTCGCCGTAGAAATAAGGAAACATCCGCAGGTTGGCGTCGGTGCCGATTTCAAGCCGCCCCAGCTTCACGCCTTCGCCCAAGCGTAATTCGATGTCTTCGGGTCCGAGGTTCAGGCTCTTCGCGGCGATCATCAGCGATTCCGCCGGGATGTATTGGCCGTAATGGTTGAGGGCCAGCACCTCGTTGCGCTTCACGCCGTCGATGTCGGTGTCCTCCACCAAGTGGCCGATGGCGGTGGCGGGTTCGCCGATTTCGGGGATGGGCGGAATGCCCGAGATCGTGGAGAGGGGGAACAACTCGTTCTGCGCGGCCTCGACCCGGTCCACGCTGTGGGTCAGGATGTCGCGCTTGACGTAGGCGGGCAGGTCGCTGTCCGGTTTGCCGGCGGGTTCGCCCAGCACATAGGGCATACCCAGCACCACGTTGCCAGCGGCTTTAAAGGCTTCCGCCAGTTTGCGGTCGGTGTTCAGGGCGTTTTCCGCGTCGCTGAGCAGTTGGGCGAAGCGGGCGGTCTCGGCGGGGATTTTCTGCGGCAGGCTGGATTGGTCGTAGAAGCCGGACAGCCGCGTTAGGAAATCTTTGTCCGGGGCGGTGGCGGGCAGTTTTTCAGCGAGGGTTTTGGACTCGTCGACCAGGCCGCGCAGGGTTTCCGTTTCCTTGGGGAGTTCGTTGCGGAGGGCGGATTGCTGGAATGCCGCGCTGAGTTCGCGGAGATGGGGGAGGCCGGGGTCTTGCTGCGGTTCGAGGAAGAACACGGTGTGGCCGATGACCTTGGATTTGCCTTGGTTGAGCAGGCGGATCATCTCGGCGTGGACTTCGCGGGACCAGGGCCAGCGGCCTATGTTGGCGATGCTGGCGTCGTCGATGGCGATGACCGCCACCTTGTCGCCCGGTGCCTTGCCGCTGCCGCGCATGGCGACATCGTAGGCGCCGCGTTCCAGGCCGTTCATCAAGCCTGCGCCTGATCCCGCCAGGAAGGCGAGCAGGATGATTAGCCCCAGAAATCCATCGCTACCCCAGAACCGATTTTTCATTGGCAACCCCGTATTGTTATCGCGGCATGACGCGCCGGGCGTGGCGCGGTGTTCGAAATATTAACCGATTTGGACGGGGGGGCGGATGGGGAATAGTGGCGGGGAGGGGTGAGTTTAGAGGCGGTCCAGCGGACTGACCACGCCCTGCCCGCCCCGGTTGAGGACGTGGGTATAGATCATGGTGGTGGCGACATCCTTGTGGCCGAGCAATTCCTGGACGGTGCGGATGTCGTAGCCGGATTGGAGCAGGTGGGTGGCGAAGGAGTGGCGGAGGGTGTGGGTGGTGGCGGGTTTGACGATGTTGGCGGCGGTCACGGCCTGCTTGATGGCCCGCTGGAGGTTTTGCTCGAAGATGTGGTGGCGGCGGACGATGCCGCTGCGGGGGTCGGTGCTGTCATCGCGGGCGGGAAACATCCAGAACCAGCCCCAGGATTTCCCGGCGTTGGGGTATTTGCGGTCCAGCGCGTCCGGCATGTAAACCCCCGGCTTGTTATCGCGTCGGTCTTGCTCCCACAGTGCCCGGACAGTGATTAGGTGGGTCTGCAAGTCTTCGGACAGGGCGGCGGGCAGCACGGTGATGCGGTCCTTGTTGCCTTTGCCGTCACGGACCAGGATTTCCCGCCGCTCGAATTCCACATCCTTGATTCTGAGTTGGGCGCATTCCATCAAGCGCATTCCTGTGCCATAGAGCAGGCGGGCCATGAGTAGATGGATACCGGAAAGATGGTTGAACAGCCGGGCGACCTCGGCCTGGGTTAATACGGTGGGGAGTCGCCTTGCACGGCGCGGGCGGGTCAGGTTGCTTAGCCAGGGGAGATCCACGCCCAGCACATCCTTGTATAGAAACAAAAGGGCCGATAAGGCTTGGTGGTGGGTTGAAATGGCGACATCGCGTTCATTGGCGAGATGTGACAGGAAGGCTTCGACTTCCGGGGCGCCCATGTCTTTGGGGTGACGTTTGTTGTGGAACAGGATGTAGCGCTTGACCCATTGCACATAGGATTTTTCGGTGCGGAGGCTGTAGTGCTTGGCGCGGATGCGCTCGCGCACTACGTCCAGAAAACGGGGCGCGGGGTGTGCGGTATAAGACGGGGGCTGGATGGGTGTTATCTGGCTCATAAGGATGCTGTATAACTAGCCTTAGAAGTCGCTAAGCGTTTGAAAAGCTTGCTTGACAGGCCTAATTATACGGCATAGAGTTTTGTCTTATGCGGCACTTTTTGCCGGATAAGCAAAATGTGCTATCCGGCATGGTGCTGTATAACAACAAGTTAGGCTTTGATCCTTCCTATCTCGCCTCCAGCGTCATCGTCCAAGAAAAACCTTAGCGGCTGAACGCCCCTACCCCGCCGGATTAGATTTCAAGGTTGACTCAAAAAAGTACGTCTGATATGTTGCGTTTACAGATTCGTCTTCACTTTTGAGGTCGACATCACGTTAGGCTTAATAAGATCGCCAATATGAATCGCAAGCTAATCATGGCATTTATTGCCAGCCCAATCGGTGTGATTCCTGCCTCGTTATCACTTATTTTTTTATCTGCGCTCAAAGCTAACGTATTTAACCTAGAGATAGAGCTACGGTTAGCGCTCGTAGCATCAATAATCGCATTGCCGGTTGCATATTTGGCACTCCTAACTTTTGGGCTATTCAGCTACTTTTTCCTAAAAAGACTTAGTTGCCTCAAAGTAGGTTATTTTTTGGTGCTAGGCGCATTGCCCGGAGCTATTTACTCTTTAGGTATTGGGATTTTTGTTCATCCCTCATACGCGCTTCCCTCACTCGTCTTTAGCTACTACGGTATTTGGGTATCTCTAATATTTTGGTATTTAACCCGTACCGCCCACGTAAGTCCGATTAGCGCAGCATAATCGGGCGGATGAAGGCTAGTGGTAATTGTGACATCAACTAGCCTAACAGGGCGATCAACCGGAACCCGGCCTTTGCTTCTTTCGCAGGTTTTTGTAAGTTTGTAGTTTTGTGGCTTCGGTCGGGTTCACCGCAGGCCGGGTCCGGTTATCTTGAACGTTAGGGCGCACGGAAGAAAGTCGGCCTTTGTCGGTTAAGTCAGGAGGCATCCATGAAACTGCTTACTCTGGCCTTCTCAGTCGCACACGCCTTTATGGCGGG
>NZ_JBTEKS010000285.1:0-5652 GCF_054333355.1 Methylomagnum sp.
GCCCCGTTCACTGGCCGTGAGCGATTCAATCCCGCCGTGCTGGCGGCGTTGGCGAAGGTTCCGAGGCACCGCTTCGTGCCGCCGGACTACGCGGACGCCGCCTATCTCAATTCCCCGCTCTCCATCGGCTTCGGCCAGACGATTTCCCAGCCGTACATCGTCGCGCTGATGACCGACCTGCTTGAGCTTCATTCCGAATCCGTCGTGCTGGAAATCGGCGCTGGCTCCGGTTATCAGGCGGCGGTGCTGGCCGAGTTGGCCGGGCGGGTCTATTCCATCGAGCGCGTCGGCGAACTGGCCGAGACGGCGCGGCGACGGTTGGCCGGTCTGGGTTACGCCAACGTCGAAATCATCGCCGGGGACGGCTATTACGGCTGCCCGGAACATGCCCCTTACGACGCCATCATCGTCACCGCCGCCGCTGCGGAAATTCCGCCGCCCTTGCTGGAGCAGCTCAAGCCGGGCGGGCGGCTGGTGATCCCCCTGGGCGTGCCTTATGGCGATCAGGTGTTGACGCTGGCGCGGAAAGGGGAGGGGGGCGCCGTCGAATCTCGGGATGTGTTGCCGGTGGCGTTCGTGCCGTTTTTGCACGCTGAAAGCGTCTGAAAGGCTCCCGTCGCAAAAAACTCGCTTCCAGGTTGTGTGACGGACGCATCCTTCATGGCCGCGCCGGGCGTGCCTTGGACCGGGGTTGGCTACACCTACGACTGGATCGGCACAGCGCACGGGCAGGGCGAAAGCGAATTCATCCTCTCGCCCGGCACGCCCTATGAGATCAAGCAAGCCTTGCCCACCACGGAATATTGCAAGCCGTAAGGTTCGCCCGCCAAGGCTGGCTTCCCCCGCCTCGCTCCATCCCATCGCCGAAAAGCCCCCGCACGGCGGATTACCCCGCTAGAATTCCAGCACCTCGCCAGGGAATGGCGATTCTTCCACCGCTTCAACCCTGTCCCGGTGAACCATGAACGCTTCGCCCGAAACCCTGCTGTGCGGCTGCACCTCCGGCGCCATCTTCGTCCGGCCTTGCGCCCGCCCCGCCATGACTCAATGTGTCCGCTGCCAATGCCCCCTGTGCCGGGAACACGCCCGGCCCGAATCGCCCAGCATTCCGGCGCCAGACCTGGTTCCAGCCCCGATGCTATGTCCCGCCTGTTATGCCGAATCCAGACGCGACACCGCCGCCGATGATGACGACGGCATGGCTTGGTCCGCTGTCTCCTCGCGCCACACCCGCTGGCATGACAATTCGGGGAGTCGCGGCCATTCAGCGTCCATGACGCCCAGCCACTATGCCGACGATGCCGAGGCGACAAGCGACGAACCCTTCAACAGCGAAGACTACGACGCCTTTGACGCCGTGTCGGACTACGACAAGGACGCCGAGCGGGGCGATGGCTTCGACAGTTGAATGGCTGATTTACGCGGTCGGCGGCGGGCACGGCCACGCTCGCCGGGGTTTCTTGATTCAACGCCTGCTGGCGTGGGCCGGGCGGACGGCGGCGCTGCTGGTGCGGCCCGGTTCCGACCGATACTTGCCGGATTCCACCGGGCCACGTTTTTACGCCGAAACCCTGGACGCCCCCGCGCTGGCGGAATGGAGCCGACATCTACCCCGGCGGCTGATCGTGGATACTTTCCCGGCGGGCTGGCGCGGCGAACTCGACGCGGCGTGGCTGGGTCGGTTTGAGCAAACGGCCCTCATCGCCCGGCACGGCTGGAACCTGCCCGGCCAACCCGCGTTGTATGACCGGGCGCTGACGCCCTATCCCGCGCACCGCAGCGAATGGGACCAAGCCCCCGCCGGGGCTAAGGCCGCTGGCTACATCATCGACGCCGAGCATCTGGCTATCGAAAGCGGCGGAAATACTTTCACCGTGCTGGACCCGGCGGGCCGCTGCGCAGGCCAGATGTTGGCCGTATTGGCAAAAACCGCCCGCCGCGCTGGATTGGGCTTGGATTACCGCCGCCGCGCCGACCCACCGTTCCGTTGCCGCAAACTGCTGGTGGTGGGCGCGGGCTACCACAGTTTCTATGAGTTGCTCGGGATGGGCTTGGACCTGCGCTTCCTGCCGGTGAAGAAGCGCCACGATGACCAGTTCCGCCGCGCCGGTCTATTTGGCCTGACGCTAACCGGGCCGGACCCGCTGTTGGATTGGCTGACCGCGCCCGTCGTCCCCGTGGCTGAAAACACCCGCCCCGATTGGCCCACCCTCCTCAATTCGCTGACGGAGTGAACCCCCATGTTCTTCAACTACCGCGCCGAACCCGCCCGCCTGCTCAAGCTATTCCGGCTATTCCGCAATCAGGCGCGGCGCTTGCGGCAATACCGCGTCATCTATGGCGTGGTGCTGCTGGCGGCGTGCCTCGCCTATCTATTCGCCAGCCTTATCATGGCCCGGTTATTCAAAGAGTTCGGCCATTTGTTCCCCCCGCTGGTGGGGATGGCCGCGTTGTTCCTGCTGTTCGGCTGGGGACTGGCGGTGCTGTTCGGGACTTATCCGCGCCAGCGCCGGTCGCCGGGCGGCAAGGCTTGGATCGTCATCGGCTTGGTGGCGGCGGGATTCTTCGGACTTCCGACTTTGGCCGAACTGATACCGGCGGTCCTCGCCGTCATGGATCAGCCGACCAATTACCGCCCCTTGCTGGGTGCCTGGGCCTGGGCGGGGCTGGGGATGTTCCTCGCCAGCCGGTGGATCGTCTGGCTGCGCCTGAAAAGCGTGTATGTGGAGGAATTCGAACTGGATTACCTGGACGGGGTGCTGCGGCCCCTGCTGCGCGACCTGCCGCCCGACGCGGATTGCACGCTGTCCTGCAATCCCTTCCCACCGGCCTGGACGATGGCGTTCCAGAAGGACCAGCGCGGTGCCTACATCTTCCACACGTACGACGACACCCTGTTGGAATTCAAGGCGAAGCTGGACGGGGACGCCGGGCTGACTTTGCGGACGCTGCACCGCCGTATCGACAAGTTCAAGCAGGGCCGCAAGAAGTTGAAGGACAAGGGCAGCAAGCACCGGGTGGCCCACTGCTACCGTGTCGAACATCCTGCCCTGGCGAGTATGAACGCGAAGGACGGGGACCGCTTTCGGCAACTTGCCGCCCGATGGCAAGCGGAGTCCGGCGGTTATGCCAGCCTTCTACGCCGCGAGCCGGCGGCGGGCAAATTGGTGGTCGTTCAGAAGAAAAAATTCGCCGCGTCCCGCGACCTCGCCGCCGGGGATTTGCCGCCGGTGGCGCTGGTGTTGAAGACGGTGCGGGAGTTGTCGGCGTTCACGACGAAGGTAGCGGCGGGCGGGTAGGCTCAAGTGGCCCGCTCCACCGTCACCGCCCCGCGTGCCGCCACAACAGCACCCGCACCGCCGGCTCCACCGGCAGGGCCAACAGCGCCGCTTCCCGCAAACTCCCGGCCCCGCGCAGGCTCAGCGCCGTCCGCCCGGCCTCGTCCCTGGCTTCCCACACGCCGCTCTTCGACTTGCCCTTGTACAGCCGCTCCCCGTTCGGTCCATAGACATTGAAGCTGTCCGCCTTGAACTTCACCCGGCTCAGCTTCTCGCCGGTCGGGCCGTACAGCTTGCAGGCGTCCTCGCCATCCTCGGCCTCGCATTTCAGGCGGAACAGGAAGCTGTCGGTCCCGTCATAAATCTTGCCCTGATCTTCCTCCTTCACCTTGAGGCGATAGACCAGCCTGCCCTCGGTCGTCCTCATCCGCAGGGATTCGCCATCGCCCTCCAACAGCAACACCGGCTGGCCGGGGCGGGTGAGTTCCACCCGGTCGCCGTTGCGTTGCAGCGAAAAGTTGGCGCTGCCCGTGGCGTAAATACCCGCGCCGGGGCGTAATTGGGTATCCAAATCACCCGCCAGAGCCAAGACGCTAGGCGTGGCGGCAGGGGAATTCGTTGGCTGGACGGAGCCGAAGCCAGCGCTCGCAGGCGTGGCGGCGGAGGAACCCATTGGCTGAGCGGAGTCGAAGCCAACCCTCGCAGGCGCGACGTTGTTATCCGGCGCGGGCGTCTCTAGCGCGGTTGGCTCGACCGGCTCGATTGCGATGGGCGGGGATTCCGTGGCAACCGCGCCGGTACGATCCAACAGCGACGGCCCGAGCAGCGCCCCAGAAATCACCAGCCAAGCCATGAGTAGCCAATTGGGCAGGCTCAAATAACGCCGCATGGGCTTGGGCAACTGGCGGGTGGGGTTGAGGCGGTTGAGTGTTTTTCGGATCATGGCGCGTTCTCCGGGGCCGAAACCCAAAGGTAACACACCCAAATTGTCCGCGATGCGCATTGTTTACGCCAGCTTCGACGAAGTCCCTTCCTTCAAGGCCGCGTCCACCCACATCCTCGCCAACTGCCGCCCGGCGCTGAGCCGGCACCGGCTGGAACTTATCACCCTGGGCGACATCGCCTTGCCTGCCCAAGCCGGTTTCTTGCATGTACCAGCGGCGCTCCGGGAGAAGAATTATCTCCGCCGTGGGCTGGCCTTCCGCGATTTCGTGCGGCGGCGGCTGGTGCGGGAACGGCCCCAAGTGTTTCATTTCCGCACGCCCTGGGAAGGGCTGTTGGCGGGCGAGTTGAAGCTGCCCAATGTCTACGAGGTCAACGGCCTGCCGTCCATCGAGCTGCCCTATCTGTACCGCAACGCCGGGTCGCGGGCCTTGGCGGTCCTGCGGGATTGGGAGCAAGCCTGCCTGAGCCGGGCCGACGCCATCGTCTGCCCGTCCGAGCGCATCCGGGAATGCTTGCTGCGGCGCTACCACATCCCGGAGCCGGGACGGATTCGGGTGATTCCCAATGGCTATGATCCGGTGCCCGTGCCGACTGAAAAGCACCCTCTCCTTCCGGGAGAGGGAGCCTTGCGCGCCATCTACCTTGGCACACTCCACCCCTGGCAAGGCATCCTCTGGTCGTTGCGGGCCTTCGTGCATCTGGAAGAACGCTACACCCTGGACATCTACGGCGTCGGCGCCCGGCAATGGCGGCACCACGCGGAGAAGCGCATCGCCCGTTACGGCCTGCAAGACCGGGTGCGACTGCATCCGCCGGTGGAGCGCGGGCGGTTCGCGGACGTGCTGGCGGATTACGACTTGGGGCTGGCGCCGCTCTTAAAAACCGAGCGCAACGCCGAACAAGGCTGCTGCCCGGTCAAGATCATGGACTACTTTGCCCACGGCCTGCCGACGGTGGCGGCGGATTTGGCGGTGGTGCGGCCCTTGGTGACGCACGGGGACAACGGCCTGCTGCATCCACCGGGCTGCCTGACGGGACTGGTCGCGGCCCTGGCTGAATTCCACGAGCGCCGCGCCGAGTTGCCCGAATGGCGGCGGCGGGTGCGGGCCTCCCTGACGCGGTTTCCCACCTGGGACGAGTGCGGCACCCGGATGATGGACATTTACGAGGACATCGCCCGCGCAAGGAGGTGCGTTTAATTGGTTGATGGAAGCACGGTCGGTGTGCGCCACGCTCTGATAGTGCGATTCGGGCCTCCCTGCCCGAATCGCCCTCTCCGCGGGCGGTGATTGCCTTCGGCAGCCCCGGACGCCCTGCGTTCACCCGTCCCGACCCAACAAGGGGATCGGGACGTGGCTCCACAAATGGCTCTACGCCCGGTCGTGGGCCTTGCAGATTCCCTCCGGGAATCCGCCCGGCACTCGGGCTA
>NZ_JBTEKS010000286.1:0-5634 GCF_054333355.1 Methylomagnum sp.
AGGGCGGAAGGCTGGGGCATGGCGGGCACGTTCTTTGGTCGGAACCGCCCAATATGCCCCGCCTTCCATCCCGCCGCACGACTTTTGTCAGTCAGTCAGCTATTTCGCATTTGGACTCTTAGAACTAAATAGCCAAAAAACGTTTAAGCAGGACATGACGCATGGCAATATCAGAAATCACTCTAAAAATATTATGGGGCAGAGCGGGGGGGCATTGCTCATATCCAGGCTGTGAAACAGACCTAATACATATCCTTGAGTCTAATAATTTCCACATTGGAGAGATGGCTCATATTATAGCCAAAAGAGAGAACGGACCCAGAGGTATCGCGGGGGGTGGCAGCGACGAATATTCAAATTTAATATTACTATGCCCAACACATCATACATTGATCGACAAATCCCCAAAGGGCATCTACCCAGATGAATTGCTTCACAAATGGAAAGATGAAGCAGAACTAAAAGTTCATAATGCGATAAAGCATAAAGCGCCAGACTATTGGCAGCTTTATAGCTTATACTCTAACATATATTGCGCTTTATTTTACTTTCGCGAGTTCAACAGATACGGACAGTTTGCTTCGGCCTTTATTTATGGGCCGCAAGCAGAGGAATGTGCCTATAATATTCTTATCAAGGCCAGTCATAACACGCTTCTAATCAAAGCCATTTCAGAGAAAATAATAAGCGATTTAGAATACATGATTGCTTCGTATCAAAATTTGCCAGGGCTAGATTTATATCAAAGCCTGTACCAAAGCGCAAATCACCTCCTTACAGAAATAAATTATTTTTTTAATAAACCGATTGAGCGAAAAATTATCAACTTAGCACGCTGCTATACCGATGTAGCAATGTATGACGCGATGGGAAGCAATTATACCATTGAGCTATATAACCTTGAATCTGCCGCTTCTGAATTACTTCTATATTCAGACCATGCTCTTGATGACATCCTAAAATCGATAAGAAGAAACAAAATTTACGTGAACGGCAATCTTGATTTTGAACAAACATGCAATAACCCAAATACAAAGCTCATAGGAGATATTTATGGCAGGCTTAAATACCTAATAAGAATTATTATTTAACACCTCCAATTTTTGTTCAATTTAGGGCTGTATTACACAAGATTATTCCTTCATGTCTGAACATCCGTGAGCCATGCTAAAATCACCCCAAACGCACCCTCGGATCCACCAATGTATAAGAAATATCCGTCATCAATAACCCCAAGATATAAAGCACCGATCCCAAAAACACCATCGACCGCACAATCGCGAAGTCCTGCTGACTAATCGCATCAATCGTATAACTGCCCAGCCCCGGAATCGCGAAAAACGATTCGGTAATCAAACTCCCGGTGAACAGCAACGGCAACACCACCACCACGCCAGTCAAAATGGGTATCAAGGCATTCCGCAATACATGACTGAATAACACTCGCGGCTCGGATAATCCCTTGGCCCGCGCCGTGCGGACATAATCCTTCTCCACCTCCTCCAAAAACAGCGTCCGATACCACCGCGCCCCCGAACCCACTCCGGCTACCGCCCCAATCGCCACCGGCAGAATCACGAAGCGCAAAGCATTCAACCCGGTGTCGTAGCCGGAAATCGGCGTCAGTTGCAAAAGCTTCCCCACCAGGAATTGCCCGCCAATGATGTAGAACAGCGACGAAATCGACATCAACGCCACGCACACCGCCACGCCCCAGAATTCCAAATACGTCAGCCGGAAAAACACCAGCAGCAACGCCACGCTGATGTCCATCAACAGCCCCACCACCAGCGACGGCAAAGCGATGGCCAGCGACGGCCACATCCGCTGGCCGATGTCCGCGCCGATGTCGCGGCCCGCGTCGGAGCGGCCAAACCGGAACAGGAACAGGCCCAGCGACTTCTGGTAGAAAATCGTCTGGGTGGCGTGCCCGGCGCCGTCGGCCTCGGCGTTCCAGAACAGCGGCAAATCGTAGCCGCGTTCGTGCTTCCATTTCGCCACCGCCTCCGTGGTGACGTGCTTCTGGCCCAGGTGCATCCGGGCCATGTCGTCGGGCGTGTTGACCACGAAGAACAGCACGAAGGTGAGGATGTTGATGCCCAGTAGCAGCGGGAAGGCGTAGAGGAGGCGGCGGATTAGGTAGCGGATCATGGCGACGACTCCTTATAAACCTAAAGTCGCCACCTCTTCTTCAAATTCCGGGACATCATAATGAGGCGAAATCCCCCGACTTGCCAATAAATGTTGAAATGGGATTGGACGCATTTCAGCCAGCGCGGCGGCTTGCATTAAAGTTAATCGGTCCTTTCCAAATAACAGCACCGCCAATTCCTGCTTTAATTCTGCCGGTGTTAAATGGGCGGCGTGCAAGGTTTCGTCGGATATTACGACAGCCATAAGGGCTTCCTCTTACTGTATGGTTAAAGTCTGCATCGCTGAGCCTTGATTGCCCAGAATGGCATTTTCCAACTTTTTCGCCTTTCCTTGTTCCGCTCCCATCCTTGCATCCAGATAACATGCTTGTTATGTTCTCGCCATGAATTACACCCTCGAATTCTTCGCGCCCGAGGTCAAGGCGGACATCCTGACATGGCCGCCCGGCATCCGCGCCGGGTTCTTCAAAATCGCCGACCGCATGAAGGAATTCGGCCCCGATCTCGGCCTGCCTTACACTCGGGCCATGGGCGGCGGATTGTTCGAGATACGGGCGCAAGGCGCGGAAGGCATTGGGCGGGCGTTCTTCTGTACCTTGGTCGGTCGGCGCATCGTCATCCTGCATGGCTTCATCAAGAAAACCCAGGCGACGCCCAAACGAGAACTTGCCACCGCCCTTCAACGCATGAACAAGGTGAAATATGGCCGAACTTGACTACCAGCCGGTGCCCTTCGATGTGGACGCCGAACTCGCCGAAGCCTTGCAATCCCCCGATTTCCGAGACGCCTACGCCGCGCTCCACGATGAATTCGCCGCCTTGGATGCACTGCTACAGGCCCGCCGGGAAGCGGGCTTGACCCAGGCGCAAGTCGCCGAACGCATGGGCATCAAGCAATCCGCCCTGGCCCGGATCGAATCCAGCCTCGGCAGCAAGAAGCATTCGCCCACCCTGGCGACCCTGCGTAAATACGCCGAAGCCTGTGGCAAGCGCCTAGAAATTCAGTTGCGTTGAGGGCAGGAAAATCGGCGGCTATCCGGTTTCAACCCTCCCCCGCCGCCGCTGCCGATAAACCCGGTATGCCGGCAACACCGCCATCACTAAAACCCCCGCCAACACCGGCAGCGGCCACCACACCGGCCTATTCCATTCGGCCCGCTTGGCCTCCCGTTCCGCGCCGTCGATGCGGAGATACTTCAAACCATTATTCGCCATCAGGTTGGGCTTGCGGTTCTTATACCAAGCGTGGCTCAGGCCATAGCTCTTCGGATGCAGCCCGAACACCCACGGCGCGTCGTGGCGCAGAATCGCCTGCATCCGCTGAATCAGCGCCAAGCGTTCCGGGCCGTCGGCCATGTTGCGCATCTGCTCGAATAGCCGGTCGAACTCGGGATTCTGATAATTGGCCGCGTTCTCCCCGCCCTTGCCGACCTTGGCGTTCTCGCCGTACAGCAGGAACAGGAAATTCTCAGGGTCGGGGTAATCGGCGTTCCAACCCCAGCGGAAAATCTGCGCGTTGCCGTTGCTCATCTTTTGCTGGAACTGATTGTAATCGGTGGTCCGCAGCACCAACTGAACGCCTAGCTTGGCGAACTGCTTGCGATACCAGTTCAGCACCGGCTTGTCGTCCGGACCGGTGGCGGTGGTGTCGAAATTCAGCACCAAGGGCTTGCCGGTCTTGGCGTCCACGCCGTTGGGATAACCCGCCTCGGCCAGCAGCCGTTGCGCGGCTTCGATGGATTTCCGCTGCGGCCCGCCGTCCCGCCAGTCATAGACGAACGGGTTGATGCCGTCCCGCCCGTCCACGAAGCCGAACAGCCCCGGCGGCACCACGCCCTGCGCGGCGATGCCCCGGCCATTCAGGAAGATGCTGATGAATTCCTCCTCATCCAGGGCGATGCTGATGGCCTGCCGCAGCTTGGCCTTGGCCTCGTCCAGCCCGCCCACCACCGGGTCCAGCATGTTGAAGCCCATGTACATGATGGACGTTTCCACGGCGGTCTGGAGCCGGATGCCCTTGGCCCGCATGTCGTCGGTGAGTTCCGCGCTGCCCTGGCCGCTGAATTGAACCGCCTGATCGAAGTTGTCCGACGCCAGCCCAGAGGCGTCGTAATAGCCCTGCAAGAACTTGTTCCAATAGGGAATCGTTTCCCGCTCCAACACGAATATTTCCTTGTCGATGAAGGGCAGGCGTTGCCCGGCGTCCCGCAGCAGCCCGAGCGCGGCATCGCCCGGTTCTCCCTCGCTGGGATATCGCTCCTCGTGGTGATTGGGGTTCTTCACCAGCACCATGCGCCGGTTGGGATTGATCTCCGCCAGCATGTAGGCGCCCGTGCCCACCGGGAACCAGTCGAGGGTGATGTTCTTCTCCACCAAACCGGGCTGGCTGTGGAAAGCGTCCGCCTCCCAGGGCATGGGCGCGAAGAACGGCATCGCCAGCCAGAACCGGAATTGCGGGTATTTGCCGCGTAGGCGGATGGTGAAATGGTGGGCGTCGATGACCTGCACGCCTTCCAGTGCATAGGGCCGGAGGTCAAACCAGCCGGTTTTGTCGGGCCGCGCCTCGTAATCCTTCGCCAGCGTCTCGCCCAGTTCCTTCAAGCCGACGATGTAGCCCGCCATCATTTCGGCGATGGGCGAATGGGTTTGCGGGTGGGCGAGGCGCTTGATTTGGTAGACGAAATCCTCGGCGGTGAGCTGGCGGCTGGCGGTTTCGGGGAAATCGGCGAGGGTTTGGACGGGGGCCAGTTGGTCAGGACTGAGCGCGTGATAGCGGTAATGGCCCGCCGCGTCCTGGGCAAAGGCTGGGTGCGGCTGAAACTGGGCGTCGGGGCGGAGGTGGATGTCGTAGACGCTGTAGGCGATGGCGGCGTCCGGGGTATTGTCCGGGAGCGGCTGGCCGTTCTTGTCGAGGTAGGTGACCGTCGGCAGTGCCGCCGCCGCCAGTGGTTCCAGTTGGTAGGGCCGCTTCAAATAGCTGTATTGCAGCAGCGGCTCGTAGATTTGGGAGATGATCTCGAACTCGTTGGAGCTATAGGCCTGCGCCGGGTCGAGGTGCTTGGGGCGTTCCTCGAAGGAGGTGTAGAGGATGTTCTGGCCGCTGTCTTCCGCCGGGTAGGGGTTGTTAGGCGGGGTGCCGCAGGCGATGAGGGATAGACACAGAAAAAGGCCGAAATGCCGGATCGACCGGACGGCCTGTAACTTCAGAACAGCGGAATCGGTCATAATTTCTCGGAGAGTGGCAGCGGCGGGCCGGGGCATTATAGCCGAGCCGTTCTCGCCGCCTGCTTCAAACCGATAATCCCCACCGCAAAAGGCGAATCAATGCACAGGGAAACCCCTGATTGCCTGACAAAACTTCTAAGTTATTGATGGCACAGAGAAACAAAACAGATACCTGCAAGGCAGGTCGTACATCCACCGGGAGCGGTCGGGCTGCCGCTTGAAGGCCTTGGCCGGTTCCGGGTCGCGGGCGGTGGGC
>NZ_JBTEKS010000287.1:0-5605 GCF_054333355.1 Methylomagnum sp.
ACCGTCCGATGAATCCACTCAAACGCCCACCTTCAACATCACCAACAACACCAATTCTGGTCTGTTCAGTGTCGCCCCGGTGGTCAGTCCGTCGGGGGTGCTCACCTACACCGTCGCGGCCAACGCCACCGGCACGGCGGCTGTGACCCTGACCCTTAGCGATAGCGGCGGCACCAGTAATGGCGGTGTGGACACCAGCGCCGCGCAGACCTTCAACATCACCGTGAGCGGGATCAATGACGCGCCCAGTTTCACCGCCGTCAATCCACCCACGGTGAATGAGGATGCGGGCGCTCAGACCGTTCCCGGTTGGGCCACGTTCAATGCGGGGGCGCCCAGTGAGTCGAGCCAGACCGTGTTGGCCTACACCGTCAGCAATGTGAGCAATGCGCCCCTATTCACCGTGCCGCCTGCGGTCGATGCCAGTGGCAACCTCACCTACACCTTGGCGGCCAATGTCAGTGGTTCCTCCACCTTCGATGTGAAGGTCCAGGATGATGGCGGCACCGCCAACGGGGGTGTGGATGTTTCAGCTACACAGACCTTCACCCTCACCGTGAACGCCGTCAATGACACGCCGAGCTTCACCAAGGGGGCGGATCAGACCGTGAACGAGGATGCGGCTCCGCAGACCGTGGCGGGATGGGCCACCGCGATGTCCAAAGGCCCGGCGGACGAGTCCAGCCAAACTCTGACCTTCCAGGTTTCCAACGACAATACCGGCCTGTTCTCGGTCCAGCCGAACGTGGATGCCAGCAACGGCAACTTGACCTACACCCTTGCCGCCAACGCCAATGGTTCTGCCACCGTCACCCTCAGCTTGAAGGACAATGGCGGCACTGATAACAGCGGTGTGGATACCAGTGCGGCGCAAACCTTCACCATCACCGTCAACTCAGTGAATGACGTCCCCAGCTTCACCAAGGGGGCGGATCAGGCGGTAAACGAGGACGCCGGGCCGCAGGCCGTCGGGGGCTGGGCCACCAGCATCTCGCCCGGACCCGACAACGAATCGAGCCAGGCGGTCAGCCTCCATGTCTCCAATGACAATAACGCCTTGTTCAGCGCCCAGCCGTCGGTGGACGCCAACGGCAACCTGACTTACACATCAGCCGCCAATGCTAACGGGGTAGCCAATGTCTCCGTTCATGTGACCGATAATGGCGGCACCGACAACGGTGGCTCCGATACCAGCGGAGTCCAAAGCTTCGTCATCACCGTCAACCCGGTGGATGATCCACCAGTGGCTTTGGATGATGCTCCCACCCATGGTGAAGACGGCGGCACGATTGGCCTCAGTGTCATGGTCAATGACAACGACATTGATGGCGGCGCTAATTCAATTGTCAGCGTGACCCAGCCCACCCACGGCACCGTGATCAATAACGGCGGCTTGGTGAGCTACACGCCCGCCTCGAACTATTGCAACAGCCTCAATGGGACTGCCACTGACGACTTTACATATACCCTGTCGCCGGGCGGCTCCTCGGCGACGGTGAGAGTGACGGTCAATTGCGTGAACGACGCCCCGGTGGCTACCGGCAAAACCGCCAGCGCCCACACCCACATGAAAATCACCGGCCTGGGCGGCACGGCGGCGCTGACTTCCGGCGTGACCGACGCGGACCACGGCGTCAGCGGCTGTGTGGCCGGCTTCACCGTGAACAGTGTCGCGACCGGCGCCAACGGCACGGTATCCAACTTCAATGGCGGGTTCGGCACTTTCGACTTCGACCCGGCGGCGGGCTACGCGGGCAATGCCGCCACGGCCACCTACAAGGTCAGCGACAACGCCAGCACGGGCTGCCCCACGCCAGCTTCGAATAGCGCGGATGCCACCATCACCATCACCGTCAGCGGACCCGTGATCTGGTTCGTGGATAACACGAATGGCAACGACGGCAATTCGGGCGTGCTCAGCAGTCCCTTCAAGACCCTGAGCAAGGCCGCCAGCGTTGATAATTCCAGTCATCGGATATTCCTTTACAGCGGCACCTACACCGACGGCATCGCCCTGACAGACAGCGAGTCGCTGGTCGGCCAGGGAGCCAGCGGAACCGACTTCGACAACCTATTCGGGATTACGCCCCCGACGGGCACCATCGCCCGTCCCAGTGTGAATGGCACGCGCCCAACGGTGCAGAACACGGTCACGCTGAACAGCAACGCCGTGGTGAAAGGCTTGAACATTTCCACCTCCGGCGTGACCGCGCTGGCCGACCCGGTGGGCGCTATCACGGGGGTGACGGTGGGCGAACTCAACGCGGTGGCTTCCAATGCTCCGGCGGTGAATCTCTCCGACCTGACCACGGGCGGGATGACCCTGGGAACCACCTCGTCCACGGGCGCGGTGAGCGGGAACAATGTCAATCTCACCAATATCACCGGCACGGTTAATCTGGGCACGGGCACGCTGAGCGGCGCGACCGGCACGGCCTTCAACCTCAGTGGCGGCACCACGACGGTCAGCTACGGCGGCACGATTTCCCAGGCGGCCGCCAGCCAAGCGTTGTTGGCCGTGACCAACCACGCCACGGGCGCCCTGACCTTGAGCGGCAACCTGAGCGCCACCAACGGCACCGGGCTACAGTTCAGCAACGCCGACGGCGGCTATCAACTCAGCGGGACCGTCACCTTGAACGGCGGCGACGCGGGGATAGATGTGCTGTCGGGCAGCGGGGGAACGATCAACCTAAGCAGCGCGGCTTCGGCCATCACCAACCCCAGCGGGATCGCGGTGGCGATTGATTCGAGTACGCCGACCTTCACCTACGCGGGCAACATCACCAAAAACAACAACGCCACCACGGCCATTAACCTGACCAATAACGGCGGGAGCATCACCTTCTCGGGCGCGACCCATAGCCTGAGTACCAGCACGGCCACAGCGGTGAACCTGGACAATAACGACAACGCCAGCATTAGCTTCACCGGCGGCGGCTTGGGCATCACCACCACCAGTGGGGCGGGTTTCAATGCCATTAATGGCGCCACGGCCATCAACGTGACCGGCGGCAACAACACCATCAGCAGCGGCACCGGCACCGCGCTCAAGGTGGCGAGTTCCACCATCGGCGGCTCCGGGTTGACCTTCAAGAGCATCTCGGCCAGCGGCGGCGCCAATGGTATTCATCTCGACACCACCGGCTCCAACGGCGGACTCACCGTGACCGGGGATGGCAGCAATACCAGCGTCGGTGGCAACTCCACGGGGGGCACTTTGCAGGGCATGGTGGGTGGAGATGGCACCACCGCTGGCAATGCGGTCTACCTGAAGTCCACCAAGAACGTAGTGCTGCGTCGCATGACCATCGGCGGTACCAACCAGAACTACGGCATCAGGGGCAGTACAGTGGATGGCTTCACCCTGGAATATTCAACGGTGAACGGCACCAACGGAACGAACTATAGTTCCGCGCCCAACAACGCGGGCGAGGGCGCCATCTACTTTGGCGACTACGCACCAACCAATGGCATCGCGACTTCCGGGACGTTCACCAACAACAACATCAGCGGTGGATTCTTCCGTAACCTCTCGATTATCAACACGGCGGGCACCACGACGCTGACCTTCAAAGGGAATAATTTCGGCCTGAATCAGAACGTGAATCAAGCCAACCAGAGCTTGGCGGTGGAGGCACGCAATTCCGGGACCATCATCAACGCCACGGTCGGCGGGACACTGGCGGGCGAACCCAACACCTTCACGGGATCTCCCGGCGACCTGATTAATTTCACCGGCCAGACCGGCACCACGGTCAACGTCACCAGCTTCCAGAACAACTCGCTGTCCAACAGCCATGCCAAAAACATTATCAGCGGCGGCGGCGTGACCTTGGCGACCCAGGGCGTCATGACCTTCACCGACAGCGGCAATACCCAGACCGGCGCGGACGGCAGCGCCATCACCTTGCAGAAGGCCACCGCAGGAACCAACCTCAGTGGGACGATCAACAATCACACGATAGGCTCGTCGGGGGTCAGTGGTTCCGGGTCGAAAAGCGGCAATGGCATCTTCGGTTCCTTCGCCGGCACCGGCACCATCGGTCTGACGCTCACTAATAACACGGTGCGCCAGTACGGAGGCAATGGCGGTTTTTATTTCGACAATACCGGAGGCAGTTACACGGCCAACTTCACCATGACGGGTAACACCACTACGCAGCCTGGGGCCTCCTCCTTCACGGGATTGGCGATCACCAACGGCAGCCCCAGCTCCTCCGATACCATCAACGTCTGCGCCCGCATCGTGAGCAACGATTTCAGCGCTGGCGACCCGACCAATTCCGGCGACGTGTACCTGGGGGTCAGCGGGGCCGCCAGCGGCCACACGTTCAACCTGCCAAGCTATAGCGGCGGGGCGAACCTGACCAACGTGCAGAACTTCGTCAAAAACAACAACTTGAACTCGGCCACCACGGCGGTGTTCGCCTATAACGATTCGCCGGCCACGGCGGCGCAATTCACCGGCACCGGCACGACCTGCCCGACGCCCTAACCCATCAGGGCGCCAACGGTGTTTCACCGTGGGCGCCCCACCACTCTCACCAACCCGATTTAAGAGGAGGTATGCCATCCACCAAAGGATTCAAACCACATGGGCGATACGGGGGACGAGGAATCCATTGGCTTAACCCAGATTGCTTGGTCAACAATTCGAGATAACAAACCACTGAGTCATTCGGAGAACCACTATGGCGGAACCATTCCTTTCGGAAATTCGAATCATGAGCTTCGGCTTCCCCCCCAAGGGCTGGGCTTTATGCGACGGACAGCTTTTGCCCATCAACCAGAATCAGGGGCTGTTCTCCCTGTTGGGCACCACTTATGGCGGAGATGGCCGGGTGAACTTCGGTTTGCCGGACCTGCGGGGCCGGACTCCCATCCACATGGGTTCGAGCCACACGTTGGGGGAGCGGGGCGGTGAGCAAGCCCATACCCTCTCCATTATGGAAATACCCACCCACACCCACATGGCTTATGGCAGCAGTCAGCCGGCTGAGACTAACACGCCAACCAATTCGACCTTTCTTGGATCGGCTAGCAACGTCTACACCCCGGCGGCCAATCTGGTGGCGATGGCAGCCTCGGAACTGGGGAGCGTGGGTGGAAGCCAAGCCCACTTGAACATGCAGCCGTTTCTGACGCTCAGCTTCTGCATTGCCTTGCAGGGCATTTTCCCTAGCCAGACCTGAGCTGAGTTCAATAGGGATCGCCGTCTTGGCGCTGTTCCAAAACGGCTAGATGAGCTAGCCCCCCACATTAAGAGGAAAAAACCATGGCACAACCCTATGTCGGAGAAATTCGAATGTTCGCTGGAAACTTCGCCCCAGCGGGCTGGATGTTTTGCGAGGGGCAATTAGTACCGATTTCCGAGTATGAAGTCCTATTCAACCTGATAGGCACCACCTACGGCGGCGACGGACAGGAGAGCTTCGCCCTGCCGGACCTACGCGGTAGGCTGCCGCTGCATCAGGGCAATGGCTTCACCCTCGGGGAGACCGGCGGCGTGGAGGAGGTCACGTTGACGGTCTCCCAAATCCCGGCGCACAGCCATCCCATGCTGGCCTCCAACGACATCCCCACGCTCAGCAGCCCCCAGAAG